>CALVRG010000043.1 GCA_944358505.1 uncultured Bacilli bacterium
TCATTATTAAAAAATTTTTATCTCCAATTGCTGATAGGATTTGTTTTGATTATGTTATTAATAATTGTTAGTTATGATGTTGTAGGTAGAATATATAAAAAGAAAGGATGTTGTAAAAATGCAAAAAATTAATGAAATAGAAAAGAAATGGCAAGATTTTTGGTTAAATAATCAAAGTTTCAAAGCAGTAACAAGTGATAATAATAAATTACCATACTATATTTTAGTAGAGTTTCCTTATCCATCAGGAGCAGGGCTTCACGTTGGGCATGTTAGAAGCTATACTGCTCAAGATGTGTTAGCAAGAGTAAAGCGTATGCAAGGTTATAATGTTTTATTCCCAATGGGATGGGATGCTTTTGGAGCACCTGCAGAACAATATGCTATCAAAAATCATATTCATCCTAAAGATGCGGTTAAAGCAAATATAAAGACATTTAAAGGTCAAATGATGTCTCTAGGATTTTCGTTTGATTGGAATAGAGAGTTTTCAACAACAGATCCAGAATACTATAAATGGACTCAGTGGCAGTTTTTACAATTTTACAAACATGGTATGGCCTATAAGGCAAAAAAAGATGTAAATTGGTGCCCAACTTGTAAAAGTGTTTTGTCAAATGAAGATGCAGCAGGTGGTGTCTGTGAAAGATGTGGTAGTAAAGTTGTTCAAAAAGAAAAAGAACAATGGATGCTTAGAATGAGTGATTATGCCGAAGATTTGCTAGAAGGACTAGAGGATACTAATTTTGCAGATCGTGTAAAACTAGGACAGATAAATTGGATTGGCAAGTCAACAGGAGCAGAGATTGACTTTACTATTGAAGAGACTAATGATAAAATAACTGTCTATACTACAAGATGTGATACTCTATTTGGTGTAACTTTTATGGTAATAGCACCTGAACATCCAATTCTTGATAAATTAAAAGATATAATTACTAATATGGATGAAGTAAAAAAATATCAAGAATATGCTAAAAGTAAAAGTGCCTTTGAAAGAGTAGAAGTAAATAAAGATAAGACAGGTGTAAAGCTAGAAGGAATAACTGTAAAAAATCCCGTAAGCGGTAAAGTAGTTGACGTTTTTATATCTGATTATGTCATGATGGGATATGGAACAGGTGCTATTATGGCAGTGCCAGCTCATGATACGCGTGATTATGACTTTGCTAAAAAATATAATATTCCAATTATTGAAGTTATTGAGGGTGGAGACATATCCAAAGCTGCCTATATAGGTGATGGTAAAATGATTAACTCCGATTTCTTAAATGGTTATACTAATAAAAAAGATTCAATAAAAAGAATGTTGGAATATTTAAAAGAGCACAATTTAGGTAGAGAAAAAACTAACTATCGCCTACAAGATCGGATATTTTCAAGGCAAAGCTTTTGGGGAGAACCAATTCCAATGATATATTGTGAAAAATGCGGATGGCAACCAATGAGAGAGGAAGATCTACCTCTATTACTACCTGACGTTGCAGAATATGAACCTACTGATACAGGTGAATCACCTCTTGCCAAAATAACGGATTGGGTTAATACAAAATGTCCAAAATGTGGTGGTAAAGCAAGAAGGGAAACAGATACAATGCCTAATTGGGCAGGATCATCTTGGTATTTCTTAAGATTTATGGATTCCCATAATGATAAAGAATTTGCATCTATGGGAGCTATGAAGTATTGGAAAAGAGTAGATTGGTATAATGGAGGAATGGAACACACAGCAAGGCATTTATTATATGCGAGATTTTGGGTTCAATTCTTATATAATATTGGTTTAGTACCATCAAAAGAAATGATTTACACAAGAGTAAGTCATGGTATGGTTTTAGGACCAGATAATCAAAAAATGAGCAAGAGTAAAGGTAATGTTATAAATCCGGATGATATTGTAAAAGAATATGGTGCTGATACTCTTAGAACTTATGAAATGTTTATGGGTGACTATACTCAAGATGTTCCTTGGAGTACAAACTCTTTAAGAGGATGTAAAAGATTTTTAGACAAGATAGAGCGTTTAAAATCTAAAGTTAATGATCAAGATGGATTTACTAAATCATTAGAAGTTTTACAAAATAAAACAATTAAAGATATAGATAGTGAACTTGAAAGAATGAGTTATAATACTTATATTTCATCATTAATGATTTTAGCTAATGCCTATGATGATTTAGATACAATTACTAAAGAAGACTATCATTTGCTGCTAATTCTATTAAATCCTGTTGCTCCCCATATTACTGAAGAGTTAAATGAATCTTTAGGTTATAAGCCATTATGTTATGAAAAATGGCCTACCTATGATGAAAGTAAATTAGTAGAAGAAACAAAAGAAATAGCTGTTCAAGTAAATGGTAAAGTTAGAGCAACTATTAAAATCAATGTAAATGATAGCGAAGATATCATAAAAGAAAAAGCCTTAAGTGAAGCTAATGTAAAAAGATATACTGACAATAATGAAATAGTAAAAATAATAATTATTAAAGGTAAAATAGTAAATATTGTTGCAAAAGCTTAAATTTAATTAAGCTTTTTTCTTTTTTCTACATACTTTGTGGAAAACATATTTTACTATATAAATAGGTGATACCATGAAAGTTAAAATATTTGATTTTGAAGATGAAAGTGACTTACAAAAAGCCATGAATGAATTTTTAAGTGAATTAGAAGGAGAAGTTGTAGATATAAAATATGCAGTTAGTTCATTTCCAACGGGGGAAGAACAAATATATTGTTTTTCAGCCATGATAATATATTATTAAAATATATTAGACATAAATATAAAAGTACACTTTAGATAGGTAATTTTGTAAGATAACAATAGAAAAGCATATAAATAAAAAGATGTTCAAAATAATATTTTGTAACATCCTTTTTTACTTAAAAATAGTTTTAACACCTAAATATTTTGGAAAATATTTTTTGGCAAGCATCCATTTTTTCTCATCAATAATTAAGTCATAAGTACCAATAAGTTCAACAACTTCGCCACCAAAATTTTTCTTATAATTAAAAGAATTTATTAATTTATTATTTTTGTTAGTTATATCACCAATTTCGTACAAATTATAATATTTATATTTATTATTAATAGCATATTTAATCATTTCATAATGCATAGTATAAGAAGCATTAAGTTTAGAATATTTAGGTAAGATACCACCTTGAAATGCAATAACTTCATTACCAATTGTAATGTATAAATAATACCCCATACTCACTATGGCATCACAAGTATTAAAATATTCTTTTAAATTATTTAATCTATTAATTTCTTTTCTATAATCAAATTCTTTTTTGATGAAGTAGTCATCCGTCATTTTTGAATTATGATAATTACGAATTCTTTCTTCTTTCTTACTTATAGCATTATTGATTTCTATATTTATATTTTTAATAATTTCTTCTTTCTCAAAATACACTTCTTTAAATTTAACGTATTCACTAGTAAAAGAATTTCTTAAGTCTTCATAAAAAGCTCTGGTAGGTATTAAAATATTATATTTTTTGCTTTCATTATCAATTACTTTTAAAAAACTATCTAAATTATCAAAACTAAGATCTCTAACTTTAAATCCTAATTTTTCATTTTTTCTTATTATTTGTCTAGCTTTCGAACTAAAATTAGTAAAGATATCATCAATTGATTTGCCTTTTAAATTTATTCTATTTAACCATTTAGGTTGTATATCAACTTCACTTTTAATAAAGGAAGCACTAGTAAGATTAGATTTTATAAAATCATTGGAAATACCACCTTTAATAATGTTACCATTATTATCTCTATCACAAACTAGGACATAAGGATCAATTCTTAAAAATACACCATGTTTTTCTAAAATAAAATTCTTGATACAATTTGTAAAACTCTTAAGCAAACTATCATTTTTATAATCAATTAAAAAACCTCTTGGAGCATAAAAAATTCTACCATTTACTTGCTTAGATTCGTAAGATAAAAGCATAGTAACTGCAACAATATTATCTTTTACAAATCCCCCAACATAATAAGCATGAAAATTATCATCTTCCATAAACTTTCCCCAAGCACTAGATTGTTGAAAACTCCCTAATGGATGATTAAGAGCATAACTATCAAATTCTTTTTTTGTTAATATTTTAAGTTCCATATATCTACCTCATATCCATTTTCTTAATTATACAATTTCCTTTAAAACTTTTCAATAATATGATATTATTATATAAGAAATTGGAGGATGGATATGACAAAAGTAAAAAACAAAAAAGGATTAAAAGAAAATTCCTTCTTAAATGGCGCTTTTATTGCAACTTTTGGTATTGTAGGAAGTAAAATATTGGGTATGCTTTATGTTATACCATTTTATGCAATTATTGGTGGAACTGGTGGTGCTTTATATGGATATGCCTATACAATATATAATTTATTTCAATCATTAAGCTGCGCTGGTATTCCAAATGCTATTAGTAAAATAATTAGTGAATATCAAACGTTAGGCTATCAAGATGCTAAAGAAAGAGCTTTTAGAATTGGTAGAAGACTTGCCATTATAATGGGAATAACTATTTTTCTAATACTTTTTATTTTTGCTCCTTCTATTGCAAAAGCTATTTTAGGAGATTTAAAAGGTGGTAATACTTTAAATGATGTAACAATGGTTGTAAGAGTAATTGCAACAGCTATATTAATCGTCCCAACATTGAGTATTTATAGAGGGTATTTAGAAGGTCATAAGTTTATAACGCCTCCTTCTCTTAGCCAAATAGTAGAACAATTCATAAGAGTTGCAATTATTGTCATAGGTAGCTTTGTAACTATTAGAATATTTGGACTTTCAATTCAAACTGGAGTAGGAGTTGCTGTTTTTGGTGCAACAGCAGGAGCACTAATAGCATATTTCTATTTATTAGGAAAAATTAGAAAAAACAAAGAACAATTTAAAGTAATTGCAGCTGAAAAAGAAGAACCAAAAATAGAAACAAAAGAAATTCTTATTAAAATATTTTGGTATGCTCTTCCATTTATTATGATTGATGTTTTTAAATCATGCTATGATTTCATTGATATGACTACAGTTGTTAAAACAATGGTTAATGATGTAGGATATACTACAAAACAAGCTGAAAATATCATGAGTGTTATTTCAACTTGGGGTAATAAGATTAATATGATTATAGTTTCTATCTCTACTGGTATTATTGTAAGTTTAATACCAAATTTAACATCAGCATCAGTTAAAGGAAATAAAATAGATATACATCACAAAATAAACCAAACATTAAAAATGATTTTATTTATTTCTGTTCCAATGACTATTGGATTATCATTGTTATCAGATCCTGTTTGGCAAGTATTCTATGGTTCAAAATCAGAATATGGTGCTATTATAATTGCATACTTTGTTTTTGTTGCTCTAGTTATTTCAAGTTATACGGCTTTGGTGTCTATAGTTCAAGTACTAAAATATTACAAAGAAGTTTTAATATCACTAGTGGTTGGTGTTATTTTAAAATTAATATTAAATGTAAAGTTAATAAATTTGTTTCATAATTTAGGATTTGTACCAGTATATGGATCCATTACAGCAACAATCATCGGATATAGCATTGGAATTGTTCTTTGCCTTATCTTTCTTAAAAAGAAATGTCAAGTAAAATATTTACCAACTTTAAAAGTACTTTGGAAAGTTCTTATAGCAGACTTTGCAATGATTATAGGAATTATGGTATTAAGATTAATAATTCCAATTTCTTCTAATATCAGATTATTAAATATTCCAATTATAATTGTTTATACTATAATTGGAGCAGGAATTTATTTTTTAGTATCACATAAACTAAATTTATTTGAAGAAGTATTTGGAAAGACATTCATCAATAAAATAATAAGAAAATTTAGGAGGAACTAACAATGTTTTTAAAAGAAATTAGTGTAGATGAGTTTACAGAATATGCTAAGAAAAGTCCATATCGAAGTTTTATGCAAACAAAAGAAATTGGTAAACTAAGAGAATTAAATGGATGGAAAGCTTATTATTTGGGATTATTTGATAATAATAAATTAAAAGGTGCAACACTTTTGGTTGGGAAAAAAAGACATTTTAATAAATATGAATTTTACGCTCCACGTGGACCATTGTTTGATTATAATGATAAAATTATACTTTATAATTTTTTAAAATTACTTACAAATTTTGTTAAAAAACACCAAGGTTACATTTTAAGAATTGATCCTTATGTTATGAATAAACAGCGTGATGGTTTTGGAAATCAAGTAAAAAATGGTTTTGATAATACTACAATAATAGAGAATATTAAAAATATAGGCTTTAAATTAGTTCCATTAAATAAAAGAGAACAAGTATCTTGGATGTATGTCTTAGATATAAAAAATAAAACTGAAGATGAAATTTTAAAAAATATGAAACCAAATACAAGAAATACTATTAGAAAGACTTTAAAAAATGGCATTGAAATAATTGAGTTAGAAAAAAAAGATTTAAAAGAGTTTTATAAAATAATGGAGGAAACAGGAAGAAGAAAAGGTTTTGCCATAAGAAATTTACAGTATTTTGAAAATATGTATGATTTATTTAAACCAACCAATGAAATAAAATATTTAATTACTAAGTTAAATTTAGATAAACATCTTGAACTTTTAAATAAGGACAAAAAAGAAAAAAAAGAAGAGTTATCTAAATTATCTGAAGCTAAGTATAATGATGGAAAGAGGAAGTCATTAAATGATGCATTAAAAGGAATAGATAAAAGAATAAAAGAAGCTGTGGATATAAAAGAAAAATATGGTAACAATATAACATTATCTGGTTCGATGTTTCTAATGACAGATCCCGAAATAATTTATTTATCTAGTGGTAACTATGAAGAATTTATGATGTATAACTCACAGTATTTAATTCAGTGGGAAATGATTAAATATGCTATTAATAATAACTTTGAGAAATATAATTTTTATGGAATTCCATCAACTTTTGATAAGAATGATAAAGACTATGGTATCTATGAATTTAAGACTGGTTTTAATGGTTATGTTGAAGAATTAATTGGTGAGTATGAAATAAAAACATCTCCTATTTACTACTTAATAAAATTAATTCATAAAATAAGGCATTAGAAAATGTTGAGGAGTTATGGAAAGTAAGAATATAAATGAACAAATAGAAGACTTAAAAGAGATTTTGTTTAAAAATGAAAATCTAAAGGAATTATTAAAACGATTAGAAAAGTCTAGACTAAAAAATTATTATGTTGCAGCAGGTGCAATTAACCAAACAGTATTTAATTATTTTCATAATTATAAAATAGATGCAAATATAAAAGATTATGATATTGTTTATTATGATAATGACTTATCTTATGAAAAGGAAGACAAAATTATAAAATATCTAAAAAAATTATTAAGTGATTTAAATATAGAACTTGATATAAAAAATGAAGCTAGAGTTCATATTTGGTATAATAAAAAGTATGGCTGTAAAAGAATGCCATATACAAGTTTAGAAGATGCAATAAGTAGATGGGGTACAACTATAACTTGTATAGGCGTGAGATTAGAAAACAACAATTTAATTGTAACTGCCCCTTATGGCTTAAATGATTTATTTAATATGATAATAAGACCAGTAAAATTAGATTTTTTAGAAAAAGATTATAATGAGAAAATAAGTAAATGGCAAGATAAATGGCCGAATCTTAAAGTAATACCATGGAATAACTAATAAGTAAAACAACTATTAAAAAATTAATGAAATATAGTGTAAAAAATAAAGATGATTTTGTGTGAAATCATCTTTTAATATTCTTAATTTTATGATAAAGTTTAAAACTAAATTTATAAGCATAATACCAAAAAGAATTAATAATAAGATCAAATTCTCCAATTAGTTCTACTACTTGACCACCAAAGCTTTTTTTAAATAAATAAAGGCCTAGTAATGGATTTTTTTCACTAAAATCTCCTGTTATACCATAAAAATTATAAGTATCATAACCATTTTCTAATGCATACTTAATTCCAGCAAAATGAAGTGTATAAGCAGATTGAAAGTTCATTAATTCTGCTTTAGAACCACCATATAAAGAAAGTACTTCTTTACCATATATTAAGAAAAGAATACCTCCTAAAATAGGTTTTTCTCCATATTTTTTTCTCATATCAATAGTTTTTTCTATATTGTTTTTTAAACGTTTAATTTCATTTTTTTCAAACTCTTGCTTGCTATGATATTTTTTTTCATTCATAGGGACAGTTTTATTTTCATATTTTTCTCTACGTTCTTTAATAGAGTCTTCTAATATTTTTATTTCTTTTTCAGTATTTTTAATTTCCTCATCAAAATCAACTTCCGCAATTAGTATTTTTAAAATACCATCGTCATGAAGAGAATCCCACATATTTTCATAGTATGATAAAGGTCTATCAATAAATTCTCGCCTTTCACCAGTATGCTGCATAATTTTTTTAAAAATAGGTAACTCGTCTCTTGATATTTCCCTAACTTTAACTCCAAGACGTTCGTTTTTTCTTAAAATTTGTCTTGTTTTAGGATCCATACTCTTCATTAATTCATCTATACTTTTATCTTTAACAGTAATAGTATGCATCCATCTAGGTTGTAAAGAGTCTTGCATTAAATTAAAACCAAAATGTTTATAACCTAATTTCTTTAGATTATTAACAACTTCACTATTATCAATTCCTTCTTTAACTAAATCACCATTAATATCTCTTTCTTTATACATTACATAAGGATCGATTTTAATAAAAATACCATTTTTGTCTTTAACAAACTTTTTTATTTGTAAAGTAAATTCTTTAAGTAATGTAAAATCGTGGTAATCTATTACAAATCCTCTAGGCGAATAAAACATATATTTCTTTATAATTGGCACTTTTTTAGCTAATAATAAAGAAGATGCCTTTATTGTATTATTATCATCAAAAAAACCAACAACATAATGTTTCCAACCATTATGTTCTTTTAATTTGGCCCAGCCTTTTGTTTGATGAAAGGTAGCTTCATTACTATTTAAAACAAATTTTTCTAATTCTTTAAAACTAATTTCTCTCAATTTCATCTTTAAGTTCCTTCTTCTTTCTTCTTTTTACTAAATTTCTATAAATTGGTACAGCTTTAGTGAAGGCAAAGTAATAAAAAGGGTTAATTACATAATCAAACTCTCCCATAAACTCAATGTAGTCACCGCCAAATTTTTTCTTGAATTCATGTAAGCCAAGCCTAGGATTATCTTTTGATAAATCACCAATAGTGCCGAATTGGTCATAAATTTGTAATCCCCTATTTTTACAAAACTTTAAGTGTTCATAATAAGTATGATAATTCACATAAGTCTCTGTTAAAATATTGTGATTACCAGCATACAAAACCCAAGCTTTATTACCATATTCTAAAATCATGTGTGCTGATAAAGTTACTTCATTGCCATACTCTATTAAATAAGTGTTATACTTTTCTATTTCTCTATTTAAGCTTTCATTTTGTCGTGTTAACTCCTTAAGCTTGTTTTTAACACTTTTTGACATATTTTCTTTAGGTAATTCCTCGATTTTTTTATTGACATCTTTTAGTTCTTCTTTTAAGACTTTTAAACTTTCCTCAATATTAACTTTACCTAAAAATAAAGTAGCTTTATTATCTTCATTAAATAATTTATACAAAGTTTTATAATAATCTATTCCATAAGAAACAAAGTCTTTTCTAGATTCAGTTAACATCATTAAATGATAGAAAGTGGGTAAGTCTTTTTCACTACCGATAACAACTTTAGTCTTAAGCTTTAATGATTTAGCAATCCTTTGCTTTGTGGTTTTAGAAAAATGATTTTCAATTTCCTCCATACTTTGATTTAAATCAATTCTAAAAGTATATCTTGGTTGCATTGTTTCAAAATTTTTAGTAAAACCTAAATGTTTATATCCAAGTCTTAATAATTCATTATAAATTTTTCTATCTAAAGATTCAAATTCAGTTATTTCGCCTTTATAATTTTCTTTTCTCCAAATAATATCGGGATCGATCTTTACATAGATGGCTTTTTTCTTTTTTGCAAATTTTACAATTTCTTCTGTAAACTTATCTAGAATTTTAAAATTATTAAAATCAAGAACATATCCTCTTGGAGCATATAAATAACAAAGTCCTAAAGGTAGACTTTTTTTTAAAAGCAAAGTAGCAGAGATTATTTTTTTATTATCTACTAATCCTAAATAATAAGGGATAAGGCCTCTTTCTTTTTTTACAAGTTCACCCCAATCATAAGACTGTAAAAAATGACTTTTATAAGGATTATTTTTAACAAATTTTTCGTATTCATTTTTTTCTAAAATTTTTAATTTCATTTTTTCACATCCTTAACTACTAAAAGTATAGTTTATTTAACTTTACCTGTCAATTTTAGTATACCCAAAAAGTAAAAAAATAAAAGAGCCTAAGCCCTTTACATCATATATTTATCATTATTATTACCATATCCAGTATTTTGACTATCATATCCTCTTGGTGAAATCATACTTGATTCAATTCTATTAACTCTATTTTCTAATCTTCTCATTTGTCTTTCAAGTCTATTCACCTGATTTTCTAAATTATTAATTCTTTGATTCATATTACTATTGTTAGGAAACATTCCATGATACCCCATTGCGAGATTATTCATATTTGGATTCATTGGCCACATGGGCATTTCTTGATTCATATTATTATCCTCACTTTCAAAATATTATATTCTAAACATTTAGAAATTATGCTAAACTATTAAATGGAGGAAATTTTATGCGACTTAGAAATGTAAAAAATAAAGAAGAAATATTAAATAATTGTGAATATCTAATAAAAAGTCCAGAAAAATATCAAAAGAAATGGCATGAATTATTTAATAATGATAATCCAATTTATCTTGAGATAGGAATGGGAAAAGGAAAATTTATAATAGAAAATGCCCTTCAACACCCAAATATTAATTACATAGGTATAGAGAAGTTTGATAGTGTAGTTGCTACTGCTATTAAGAAATTACCTAAAAATATTCCTAATCTACGTTTAATTAGAATGAATGCTTTAGACATAGATAAAATATTTTTTAAAGAAATTAATTTAATTTATTTAAATTTTTCAGATCCTTGGCCTAAAAAAAGATGGTACGATAGACGCTTGACTAGTAAAATCTTTCTAAATAAATATGAGTCTTTATTTAAAGATAAAAAACAAATAGAAATGAAAACAGATAATGAAGGTCTTTTTATTTATTCTTTGGAGTCACTAAGTGAAGCAGGATATAAACTAAATGACATTTCTTTTGATTATCACAAAACACATACTGATATAATAATGAGTGAATATGAAGAAAGATTTAACAAACAAGGAAAAAACGTCTATCATCTTTTTGCACAAAAAAAGTGACAAAAATAATAAATGTTTGTTATAATTATAAAAGAGTGGGTGTTGCATATTGAAAAAGAGAATATTAATATTAATAATTTGTGTTTTAACATTAACAGGCTGCACTAATTTAAATAATAAGAATATAGATGAACTGATAGATATAATATTATTAGATAAAAGTAATCTTAAAAATAAAGTTTTTGATGGTTATAGTTATTATATTCCTAAAGGATTAAAATTAACAAATAAAGATGAGTATAACATGAGTCTATTAGATGAATATAATAATACTTACTATTTTTATATAGATATAATAAGTTATTATAACCAAGAAAAATTAGACTATAAGATTAATGATAAAGCTTATTTTTCTAAAAAAATAGAATATCAAAACAAAGAAGGGTATCTAGAAATAAATAAAATACAAAATACCGATAAATATTTTATTGAATATATGTATAATTATGGAAAAATGGAAGCATATGTTGATAAAAACAATTTAAACAGTGCAATTATAAATATGAGTAGTATATTAAAATCTATAGAATTTAATAGGACTGTTTTAGAAAGCTTGATTGGCAATAATGTTTTAAATTATAAAGAGGATGTGTATGATGTTATGAAACCTAAAGGTAGTACTGCTACCAAAAATACATATCTAGAGTATGAGGAAAAATATGGTGTTTATGAAGGCTATGGAAATAATGATAATAGAGAAGATACTATAGAAATAAAAGAAGATTAAGAAAGGCGAGTGTGTACCTATGAAGATATTAGATAAACTAAAAAATGCTCTTTTTGAAGAAGAATATGTTGAAGTGGAAGAAAAAAAAGAAATAAAAAAGAAAGAAAAACCAATTGCAAAAAAAGTAATATTAGAAGATCAAAAACCTAAAAAGCCTCTTCCAAAAGAAGATGTAATTGTTGAAGAAGAAAAAAATGATAAATTAAATACACCAAATAGAGATTTTAAGTTTAAAGCTATTTTAGATGATGATTTTATTGATTTAGAAGAGAAAAAAGAAATCCACGCTCCTAAAACAGAACCAAAACCTCTTCCAAAAGAACCTAAAGTAGAAAACTTTGCTTACAAAGAAGAAAGAAAAAAAGATGAGAAAAGACCATATGGATCTAACATAGAAAATGAATTTAAAATACATGAGTACGGAAGTATTTCAAGGCAAAAAGAGAAAAAAGAATTTCGTCCTTCTCCAATAATTTCCCCAATTTATGGAGTTTTAGATCAAAATTACAAAAAAGACGATATTGTGACAAAAAAAGAGGTTAGAATAACAAGTAGTTATAAATCAAAAAATATTGATGTAGATAGCGTCAGAGAAAAAGCTTATGGTAATAGTGATGATATCTTTGAAGAAGAATTAACTTCAAATAAACAAAAAGAAGAAGAAAAAGTTAAAACTATTTTTGAAGATAATAATGATATAAAAGAGGAAGATAGCCTTTTAGACATAAGTGAAGATAATACACCATCAGTTGCTAAAGTAACAATGGGAGATGCTGAAGAATATTATAGTGATTTAGGACTAGAATATAACATTGATTATAAAGATGAATCACACGAGAAAGCAACAGGTAGAAGAATAGACTTAAAAAAAGAAGAGTATGATTTAGAAACAGATAGTACTAGTATTGAAGACAATCTATTTGATTTAATCGATTCAATGTATGATGAAAAGAAAGGAGAATAAAAATGGAATTTTTAGGGGTAATTTTGGATAGTCTATTAATAGTATTAGTAATTATTTTGATAGTTTTAGGAATTAAAATGTTGGATACACTAAATAAAGTAAATGCAATACTAGATAATGCACAAAAAAAGATTGATAGTCTAGATGGTGTTTTTAATTTAGTTGACATTGCAAGTAATAAACTTTCATTAGTAACTGATACTATAATTAGTGGTATAATTGCATTTATATCAGGTTTATTTGAAAAGAAAGGAAAGAGGGATACTGATGAGTAAAAAGAATGGAATAGGTAAATTTATATTAGGAACTGCTATTGGTGCTAGTTTAGGAGTTTTATTTGCACCTAAAAAAGGTAGTGAAACAAGGAAAGATTTAAAAGAAAAATTGGATGATGTAATATGTAAGATTAAATCGATTGATAAAGAAGAAGTAAAAATAATGTTTGAGGAAAAAGTAGACGAAATAAAAGCTGAATTAGAAGATTTAGACAAGGAAAAAGTTATAAAAGTTGCCAAAAAAAAGGTGAAGAAATAAAGAAAAAAACTCAAGAATTAGTTAATTTAGCTGTAGAAAAAGGAACTCCAATTTTAGAAAAAGCTGCTGAAGAGTTAAGATTAAAAGCTATAGATGTAGTTAGTAGTACATTAGAAAAATTAGAATCAATGGATAAATAATAAAAAATATTAATATAATAGAACTGAAAAAGTTATCAGTTCTATTTTTGTATTTGTAGGAATTTGTTGCATTTTTTTTAAAATAGTGGTATAATATAGGCACAAAACAAATTGGGGGGATAAATATGAAATTATTGAGTAAACATGGGACAAAATTCATGATACTTGCAGCATTAGTTGTAACACTAGGAATATTTTGTATTACAGGGGCAAAAGCTGCTACAACAGCACCAGAATCATTTACAGCTAATAGTGAGAAAATATTGGCAGGTTATATTAATAACTGGCATTATGCTAAATTAACTAGTAGTTTAGGGGAATATGTATATTGTAGGAATTTTCACAAAGGTATACCATATGGAGTAAAAATGACTTTAGAAGGTGAAGCACCAGCAGGAATTGCATATATTTTATCAAATGGGTATCCTAAAAAAAGCTTTACAGGAAATTCTGATAAGGACTACTATATTACTCAGGCCGCTATTTGGTGGTATCTAGATGAGACAACTGGTAGTAATAATTTACCTGATTCATTTAAATATACTGGATCAGACCCATATAATATGAGACATTATGTTAAGGAATTAGTAGATGAAGCAAAAAAATACACAACTTATGCAACACCAGATATAAAAATTTATGATAATGATGGCACATTAACTTTATCAAGTGACAAAAAATATTATGAATCTAGTGTTATGACAGTAAAAACACTATATACGACAGGAAATTATACAGTAACTTTATCAAATGCTAAAGAAGGAACTACCATAGTTAATGCTACATCTGAAGCAGTACAATCTTCATTTTCACCCGATGAGAGTTTTAAAATTAAAGTGCCTGTTGAAAATGTCGATGTAGGTAGTACTAATATTACTGTCAAAGTAACAGCAACAGGATCAATAAATAAAGCTTATAATTACAAATCAAGTAATTCTTCAAAACAAAGTGTTGTAGGATCTACTTTATATCCGGAAACATCAACAGTAGAAGATCAAACAAATTTAACACTTGAAACTAGTAAAGTAACAATTACTAAAATAGATGATGAAACTGAAGAGCCATTAGCAGGAGCAACTTTTGTTGTTAAAGATAGTAATGGTAAAGAAGTTGCAACATGGACATCTACAACATCATCTCATGTAATTAAAAATTTACCTAATGGTACTTATACATTACAAGAAACAAAAGCACCGTCTGGTTATATTTTAAACGACAAAATAGTTGAATTTACAATAACTGATACCAATAGAAATATTGCTATTAGATTTAGAAATAAAGAAATTGAAAAAAATGCAACGATTATAAAAATTGATGCTATCACTAAAAATCCAGTAGCAGGAGCAGTATTAGTAGTAAAAGATAGTAATGGCAATATTATAGAAGAATTTGTAACTACTACTACTCCACACCAATTAAAAGATTTAAAAGATGGTACTTATACGGTAGAAGAAACAAAAGCACCTGCTGGATACAAAAAAAGTGATGAAATATATAAATTCACTATTGATAAAAATAATCGTGATGTAAAAGTTACTATAGAAAATACACCAATTGAAAAATTAGTTAATATTCTAAAAATTGATGCAAAAACAGGTGAACCTTTAAGTGGAGCAACTCTTGTTGTTAAAAATAGTGAAGGTAAGGTTATAGAAGAATTTGTAACAACAAATGAAGCACATACAATTATAGGATTAGAAAATGGTGAATATACAGTAGAAGAAACAAAAGCACCTGCTGGTTATAAAAAAAGTGATGAAATATATAAATTTACTATTAGTGATGAAACACCTACAGCGGTTGTTATCTTCGAAAATAATGAGATAGTAGAAGTCCCATTTACTGGTAGTAATAAATCCCTAATGAGTACGTTATTTGGATCAATACTTCTAATATCTGGAGTAGGATTCGTTTACTACAATGGAAAAAAACAAAAAGTTAAATAATAAGAAAAGAATCTCTCCGAATACAGTCGCTTTAATAGGCGCACTTGTAATAACACTTGGGGGATTCTTATCTTTTTATAACTTCATTAGTGATGAAAGATTACAAGCTTTTGATTACATGAATGAAAAAATCTATGATAATAAAGAAAATGAAATCTATGATGTAAATACAGAAGAAGTAAAATCTACTAATGAAGAGATACCAAGTAATTCAGATATTGAAAGTTATATTGGATATTTAGAAATACCAAAAATAAGCTTTAAAAGGGGTTTTTATAATCTTGATTCTAAACTTAATACAGTAGAATCTAATATTGAAATAATAAAAGGCAGTGATATGCCTAATGTCATTAATGGCAATTTAATAATAGCAGGGCATTCTGGTACTGGCTGGAAAGCATTTTTTCAAAATCTTTATAAATTAGAAATAAATGATGAATTAATTGTAATATATAGTGGTGTCAATTATAAATATAAAATTACAAATATATATAAAGAAAAAAATACAGGTACTGTTTCTATTAAAAGAAATTATGATAAAACAACATTAACATTAATAACTTGTACTAAAGATGATAGCTCTACACAAACTATTTATATAGCAGAGCTATATACAACAGAATAAATAAAAAGGGGGTGTTATTAATGAGTCCATTATCATTAATAACGAAATTACAAACAGTTTTTGATTTAATTACATCAAAAAATTTATACTTAATGATACTTGCTTTAATAGTATTCCTTACTATAATTTTTATAACTACAAATGGATCTAATCGTAAACAAAGTAGAATAACTTATATACTATTATATTTAGCGGCATTTATTTTTATTGGTGTTCAGTATGGTAGTAGTATATTAACATTAATTGATTATGCTATTAATGAAGTGTTTATAACTTATTATTTTCCAAATATAGTTATTTACTTCATTATGTTAATCATAATCAATGTAATATTATGGAAAACTATTTTCAACGATAAAATAGATTTTAAATTAAAGGTTATAAATTCAATAACTTTTTCAGTGATTATGTATTTATTTGTTTTAGCAATTTCAACAATTAATACTTTAAATCTTGATGTGTTTAATATAACTGAGTTATATAGTAGTAATCAAGTAAGGAGTATTTTAGAACTTAGTATGTTTATATTTGTATTTTGGATAGTAGTATTAACAGTCTACTATTTAATAAGAAAATATCAGTATAAACACGATTTAATAAAAGAAGAAACATTTACAAATTATAATATAATAAATAATTTTGATATTAAAGAAGCATATAAGATTACTAAAAAGCCATTATTAATAGAAGAAGAACCAATAAAAAAAGAAGGTTCTAAAGCACCTATATTAGGTCAAGAATTCACTTTAGAAGAATATAAAATTATGTCAAGAATATTAAAAGAAGATAAAACGAAAAAAACTGAAAGTAATGTACCTATCGATAATGCTCCTTTAACAGAATTAAATAAGTTATATCAAAGTATAAGAGATTAGTATAGTAAATATACTAATTTTTTTTTAAAAATCATATAATTTAATGGTGATAAAATGTTAAATGAAGAAGAATTCTATAAAGAATCTTTAAACACAAATCTTTATTATTTGAGAGCATTAAGAGATTTCTGTATCAATATACAGTTATCTTTCTATAATGATAATGAATATAAAGAACGAGCAGGCTTACTTGCTAATAAGAGTCAAGACTTAGGTAGACAGCTTGTTACCTATACTAATGGTGTAGTTCCAATAAAAAGCCTAGATTATCAAGTCTTTTATACTAAATATACATTAGAGACAGAGAAATTAACAGAAAAATTATTTTCTTTAGATCTTGCTACTGATATAACAGAAAACCAACTAAAACTTACACCAGAAGAAAATATAAAAGTAGATAAATCAATGATAGAAACAATGGAAGAATTTAATCAAAAAGCTTTAGATATTTCGAATGAATTTATAAGTTTAATGAATGAAATTGTAGATCAATTAACAACAAATAATTTGTTTTCATATTCATACCCAACACTTTGTAATTTTATGATTAAGACAATTAATCTTTATATAATAGAGCTAAATAGACTAAAGCAAAAAATAAAAAAAGATCCTATTCTAGCGTTAGATATAGAATATGAATATAATATAACAAGTTATCAAATAGTATCCTTTTTAAGAGGATTAATTGACACAAATGCTACCAAATACATTGAGTCATTAAATGAAATTTTAAATGATATTTATCCACAATTATTAGATGATTATAATAATTTGCCATTATCTCCTGAAAATCAGGAAATATTAATAACAAGAAGTATCGAAGTGATAAGAACAATAAGACTACTAATATCAAACATGTTAGAAGACTTATTAAATGCAAATCTATACTTTATAATAGAAGCATTAGCAATAGATACATTTTATCGTAATATAAATTATTTTCTCTATGTATTAAGTAATGATACTAAAGAGATTTAGAAATCTTTGAAGTTATAAACTAACTTCTTTTTCTTTTCCTTATATTAAAATAATGATATAATTAATTAGGAAGTAGGTAATGATATGAGCATGATAGAATTAGACAAATTAAATGAAGAACAAAAAAAAGCAGTCTTATATAACGATGGACCACTTTTAATATTAGCAGGTGCAGGTAGTGGTAAAACTAAAGTTTTAACAACAAAAATAGCATATTTGATAGAGCAATTAGATATATCACCATATGAAATTTTGGCTATAACATTCACTAATAAAGCAGCTTTAGAAATGAAAGAACGTGTAGATAAAATTATAGGTGAAAAAGCTAAAAATATTCAGATATCAACCTTTCATTCTTTTGGACTTAAAATATTAAGAGAAAACTATCAAAAATTAGATTATGATAATAACTTTGTAATTATGGATAGTGATGATTCTTTAACAATTGTGAAAAAAATACTCAAGTCTTTAAATTATGATCCTAAAATATATAACCCTAAAGCAATTAGAAACAAAATAAGTAATTGTAAAAATGAACTACTATCACCACATGATTATGAAAAGTATATTGCAAGTGATTATGAAAAAGTAATAGGTGAAGTATATTATAAATATGAAGAGAAACTAAAACAAAATAATGCTATTGATTTTGATGATTTATTACTTCTTCCGATTGTTCTTTTTAAAAAAGACAAAGAAGTTTTAAAAAAATATCAAGAACGATATAAATATATTTTAATAGATGAGTATCAAGATACAAATGAAGCACAGTATATCATATCAAAAATGATAAGTGCTGCTTATAAAAATATATGTGTTGTGGGAGATGCCGATCAAGCTATATATGGTTTTAGAGGAGCAAATTATAAGAATATTTTAAATTTTGAAAAGGATTATCCTAATGCATTAAGTATTAAATTAGAACAAAACTACCGATCAACTAAAACAATACTAGATGCTGCAAATTGTGTTATTAAAAATAATGAAAAAAGAAAAGAAAAAAATCTTTGGTCCACAAAAGGAATAGGTGAAAAAATTACTTATTATAGAGCTTATGATGAAAAAGATGAAAGTCACTATGTGGCAATGGAAATCAAAAAACTTACTAGTAATGGCAAAGATGCTAGTGATATTGCAGTTTTATATCGAACTAATGCCCAATCACGTGTTATCGAAGAAGAACTACTAAAACAAAACATTCCATATCGTATTGTAGGAGGATTTAGTTTCTATCAAAGAAAAGAAATAAAAGATTTACTTGCATATTTAAAACTAATATATAATCCTAAAGATGATATAAGTTTACTTAGAGTTATAAATATTCCTAAAAGAGGTATTGGTTTAAGGACAATAGAAAATATAACAGAAAAAGCAGACATGAACGGAATAAGCCTTTTTGAAGCAATTGATAGTGGAAAAGAATTAAAATTTAAAAATCTAATTCTATCTTTACAACAAGTAGCAGAATCTATTACACTTACTGAACTAATTGATAAAGTTTTAGAAGCTACAGAAATGAAAAAAGAGCTAGAAAGCGAAAAAAGTATCGAAAGTGAAATAAGGTTAGAAAACTTAGAGGAATTTAAATCTATTACTAAAGCATTTGAAGAAAGAATGGGACTAGTTTCATTAGAAGACTTTTTATATGAAGTAAGCTTAGTTAATGACAAGGATGAATATAAGGATTCACGTAATAAAGTAAGTTTAATGACTATACATTCTGTCAAAGGTTTGGAGTATGATATTGTTTTTGTAGTGGGATTAGAAGAAGGAATATTTCCTCACTTAAATTCTTTAATGAGTAGTAGTGAAACTGAAGAAGAAAGACGGCTTTGCTATGTTGCAATAACAAGAGCAAAAGAGAAACTTTATCTTTTAAATGCTAGAAGGAGAGTATTGTTTGGTAAAGATAGTATTAATCCCCCAAGCAGATTTTTAACTGAAATAGATGAAAACTTAATTGATAGTAATAAAACAAAAGAAACAGAAGTTAAAATTATAAATAAAGAAGAAGTACTACGTGAAGAAAATATTGATTACAAAGTAGGTGATTATGTAGTACATGAAAACTTTGGTGCAGGTAAAGTATTAGAAGTTACTAATTCACTTGTGACAGTAGCTTTTAAACATCCATATGGAATTAAAAAATTGATGAAAAATCATAAGAGTTTAACAAAAGTCTAAAATAAGACAATATAGGAGGAATTATGAAAAAAGATAAAACGTTATTAATTATGGCAGCAGGAATGGGAAGTCGCTTTGGAGGCTTAAAACAAATAGAGCCTGTTGGACCAAATGGAGAATTTATAATAGATTATTCAATTTATGATGCAAAAGAAGCAGGATTTACAAAAGTAGTATTTATTATTAAAGAAGAAAATTATGATGCGTTTAAAAAAACTATTGGTAAAAGAGTAGAACCACATATAAAAGTAGAATATGTTTTTCAAACTAATAATAATATTCCTTTAAAATATAAGGAATTAATTAAAGATAGAATAAAACCATTAGGAACAGCTCATGCTATTCTTTGTGCAAAAGATAAAATAAATGAGCCATTTGCTATTATTAATGCAGATGATTTTTATGGAAAAGATGCTTATATAAAAGCAGTGTCTTATCTTTCTAATATTAAAGAGAACCATTATGGTTTAATAGCATATCGCCTTGGTAATACTTTAACAGAAAATGGTGCAGCAAAAAGGGGAGTTTGCAAAGTCAATGATAATAATGAACTAATTGAATTAATAGAAAGTAGTACAGCTTTAGTTGGCGATTTAGTAACAGTAGAACCACTTGATGGTAGTGCAAGTTATAAAACAACAAAGGACACAATAGCGTCAATGAATATGCTACTATTTACACCTAGCCTTTTCAAAATATTAGAAGAAAAATTACCTATATTTTTAGAAAATAATAAGAATAATTTAGAAAAATGTGAATTTTTAATTCCAATAGTACTAAATGAATGTCTAGAAGAAAAAAGAGTAATAGTAGATGTGATAGAAACAAATGCTACTTGGTATGGTGTAACATATAAAGAAGATAAAGAATTAGTAGTAAATGCAATTAATAAAATGATTAAAGAGAAAATATATAACAAAAATTTATATGAGGGAAAAAATGAATAAAGAAAAGACTTTACTAATTATGGCAGCAGGTCTTGGAAGCCGTTTTGGAGGATTAAAACAAATAGAGCCTGTTGGACCAAATGGAGAATTTATAATAGATTATTCAATTTATGATGCCAAAAAGGCAGGATTTTCTAAAATTATTTTTATAATAAAAGAAGATTTTTTTGATAAGTTTAGAGAAACGATTGGAAAAAGAGTAGAACCACATATAAAAGTAGAATATGTTTTTCAAGATAATACATATATACCAAGTAAATTTAAATCATTAATAAATAAGCGTGAAAAGCCATTAGGTACAGCATATGCTATATACTGTGCTAAAAAAAAGATTAATGGACCTTTTGCAGTAATTAATGCGGATGATTTTTATGGAAGAGATGCCTATATAAAGGCGTATAAATATTTAGATAATATTATTTATAATCATTATGGAATTATAGGCTATTTAGTAGGTAATACTCTAAGTCCAAATGGAGTTGCTAAAAGGGGTGTTATGGAAGTAAATGATAATAAACTATTAAAAATAACTGAAAGTAAAGTTGTTAAGAAGAAAGATAAAATAATAGCATCACCAATAAATAGTAGTAACGGAGTGGAAATAAAGAACGATACTTTAGTATCTATGAACTTACTATTATTTACACCTGACATATTTGATATTTTAGAAGAAGAACTTTCTTTATTTTTATCAATCAATACTAAAAATATAAATGAAGTAGAGTTTCAAATACCAGATGTTTTAGACAAATGTCTAAGAAAAAATATAAAAACTATAGATGTTATAAATACTACTTCTAATTGGTATGGAATGACATATAAAGATGATAAAAAAATAGTAGTAGATGCTTTAAAAGAATTAACTAGTGAAGGAGTTTATCAACAACCATTGTGGAAAAATAATTAAAGGAGTGACTTATTGTGGATAACATAACATTTGAAAGAATGAATGAACTAATAAGAATACTAGAAGAGGCAAGCTATGATTATTATGTTTTAGATTACCCTAAAATAACAGATCAAGAATATGATGCTTATTATAGGGAATTGGAAACAATCGAAAAAATACATCCTGAATGGGTATTAGAAACATCACCAACTAAAAAGGTAGGTGGCGAAGTAATAGATGAATTTAAAAAAATAGAACATAAAATTCCTATGCTATCTTTAGGAGATATTTTCAATGAAGAAGAAATTATTGATTTTCTAAAAAGAATAGAAAGTAGTAATGTTCATTCGAATTATGTATGTGAACTTAAAATTGATGGCCTATCAGTTTCATTGCACTATGAAAAAGGAGTTTTAACAACAGCGGCAACTCGTGGTAATGGTATTGTAGGTGAAGATATTACTCACAATGTTAAAACAATAAAAAGTATTCCTTTAAGATTAAAAGAACCTCTTGATATAGAAGTAAGAGGTGAAATATATATGAGTAAAAAAACTCTTGCAACTATAAATAAAGAGCGTATCTCTAAAGGAGAAAAACCTTTACAAAATCCTAGAAATGCAGCAGCAGGTTCAATAAGACAACTTGATTCTAAAATAGCAGCACAAAGAAATTTAGATGCTTTTCTTTATCATTTACCTAATCCATTAGATTATGGTATCAAAACTCACCATGAAGCATTAGATTTTCTAAAGAAGTTAGGTTTTAAAACCAACCCAAATAATAAAATAGTAAAAAATATAAATGAAGTAATGGAATATATTCATGAGAAAGAAAAAATTAGAGATTCTCTTCCTTACGATATAGATGGCATTGTTATAAAAGTAGATTCTATAGAAGATCAACAAAGATTAGGATTTACAGCAAGAACTCCAAGATGGGCAATTGCTTATAAATTTCCTGCTACCGAAGTTTTAACAAAACTTAATAATATAATATTTACAGTAGGTAGAACAGGAAAAATAACACCTAATGCAATTCTAGATCCTGTTCAACTTATGGGTTCAACTATAAGCAGAGCTACTCTTCATAATGAAGACTATGTAAAAGCTAAAGGATTAATGATACATGATACTGTATCTATTAGAAAAGCAGGCGATGTAATACCAGAAGTAGTAGAAGCTAAAATAGAAAGAAGAACAGGTAAAGAGATACCATTTGAAATGATTACTAATTGCCCAATTTGTAATACAAAATTAATAAAAAAAGAAGATCAAACTGATTATTTTTGCCCTAACAATAACTGTCCAGCAAGACATATTGAAAGCTTTATTCATTTTGTATCACGTCCTGCCATGAATATTGATGGTTTAGGAGATAGATTAATGGAAGATTTATATAATTTTAATTTTATTAAAAGTATTAAAGATATATATAAATTAAAAGATAAAAAAGAAGAATTAACAAAATTAGAAGGATATGGTGAAAAATCAGTTAATAATCTTTTAAATGCTATAGATGAAAGTAAAAATAATTCACTCGAAAGATTATTATTTGCTCTAGGTATTAATAATGTTGGTAAAGAAAAAGCAAAAATACTTGCTAAAGAATATAAAAATATAGACTCTTTAAGTAAGGCAACTTATGAAGAATTATTAAATATAGATGATATTGGACCTATAATTGCTAATAATGTAGTTAACTATTTTAGTGATGAAAATAATTTAAAAACTATAGAAGAATTAAAACAATTAGGTTTAAATATGACCTATGAAGGTGAAGAAGTAAATTTAAACGAATCGTTCAATAATAAGAGATTTGTTTTAACTGGTACTTTAACTAAATTAACAAGAGAAGAAGCTAAAATGCTAATAGAAAACGCAGGTGGTAAAACAGCAGAAAGTGTTTCAAGTAAAACCTATGCTGTTATTGTTGGAGATAATCCTGGCAGTAAATATAATAAGGCTAAACAATTGAATATACCAATTTGGACAGAAGAAGAATTTTTAGAAAAAATAAAGAATTAGGGGTGAAAACATGCATACCGAAGAACAAGAACAAGAAGGAATATCAGTAAATGAAGAAAAAATGATAAAAAAAGTATCTACTATAATTATGGTGTTAATAATAGTTCTAGGAATACTAATTACAACAGATATTATATTAGTAACAAAAGCAAATATTGGCCCTTTTTTTGCTATTAAAACTAAAGAGTATAATGATGGTGGTACAAAAGAATATTATGGTCTAGGATATAAAGTAATAAAATATAACCAAAAAATAGGAAGAAGAGATACTACTATAGGGACTTGGTCTTTAAAGTATAATATTACACCGGAAGAATTTAATATAGTTGATTTAGCATATTCTATTATTAATGATAATAAAACATATCAAAGGGACTTTATAAAATTAACAGGAACTATTACTAGTAAGAATAATAAAGATAATACTATCACACTAAAATTTGAAGATGAAGAAGAAGGTAAATATAACTTAACCGTTAGAGCTAAATTGTTAAGCGATAATATTAAGAAATTAAATACAAATGCACCTGTTAGTATTATTGGAACAGTTACCAACTATAATAAATCAAAAAAAATGTTAACAATAACAAATGCCTTTGCTGAATAAAGGCTTTTTTCTTGCTTTTTAAAAGAAAAGATAGTAGTATAGTAATTTACTGGAGGAAATATGAGAAAAAATAGTATTAAGCAAGAAAAAAAAGAAGAGTTAACAATACTTTTAGATTCTATTCATATTAAAAATACCAAATTATATTTAACAAAAAATAAATATTTATTAAACAAAGATGTATATACTATCGCTAAAATTATTTCAACAGTTTTTAATGCAAAAAAAGATTATAATGAAACGAAAAAAGAATTATTAAAAGATAAATATGATATAATCGATAAAAAGGGTGATGATTAAAATGATATACTTTGATAATGCTGCAACTACTAAAGTAAGAGAGGAAGTATTAGATACATTTATAAAAGTATCAAAAGATTATATTGGTAATCCAAATTCTATTCATAAACTTGGATTTGAAAGTAAAAAATTAATAAATGCTAGTGTTAAGCAAGTAGCAAATATACTTAATGTAAAAGAAAATGAAATTATATTTACAAGTTGTAGTAGTGAGTCTAATAATTTGGCTATTAAAGGAATATTAGATGCTTATCAAAGAAGAAAAAAAATAATATTAACTACTATCTTAGAACACCCTTCAATTACAAATACTTTAAATAATATAAATGATATAGAAATAATTAATTTAAAATTAGATAATAATTATCATATAGATATAGAAGACTTAAAAGAAAAACTAAAACTTGATCCAATTCTAGTAACAATACATCATGTTAATAGTGAATTAGGTATAATACAAGATATAGAAAAAATAGGTAAAACTATTAAAGAAAATAGTAAAGCTATATTCCATGTTGATGGAACTCAGAGCTTAACAAAGATAAAAGTTAATCTTGAATATGTTGATCTATTTTCAGCATCAGCTCATAAGTTTAATGGCTTAAAAGGTATAGCTTTGCTAGTAAAAAAAGAAAAAATAAATTTAGTACCACTTATAAACGGAGGAGATTCACAAACTGTTTATCGTGCTGGAACTCCTTCTCCTGCTTTAATTGCATCATTTGCAAAAGCTCTTAGATTAGCAATGGAAAGTCAAGAAGAAGCTTTAAGAAAAGTAAAAGAAATAAATAAATATTTAAAAGAAGAATTAATAAAGATAGATAATATTATTATTAATTCAAAAGAAGATTCTTCACCATTTATATTAAATTTTAGTATTAAAAATATAAAGCCAGAAACTATGATACATAAATTAGAAGCAAAAGAAATTTATCTATCAACTAAAACAGCTTGTTCATCTAAAGAAGATTATTCTAAAAGCTTATACCAATTAACAAATAATAAAGATATTAGTAAAACATCATTAAGATTATCACTATCTAAAGATAATACTCTTGAAGAAGCAAGAAAATTTATAAAAATATTAAAAGAAAATCTATAAATATTATATGAATAATTAAAATAAAAAAGGAGAAACTATACTATAATGGATAAAGTAATATTAATAAAATATGGAGAATTAACTACAAAAAAAGGGAATAGAAATTTTTTTATTAAAACTTTAACAAAAAATATAGAAAATAAATTAAAAAACTTAAATATAGAAATAGAAAAAGATCTATCTAGAATGTATATACACTATAAAGAAGAAGATGAATTACTACTTATTAATAAAATTCATGAAATATTTGGAATACATTCATATCACATAGCATATGTTACTAATAGCAATATAGAATCTATTAAGGAAAAATTAATTAAAACAGTACAATTAGAAAATTTTAAGACATTCAAAATAAAAGTAAAAAGAAGTGATAAAAGTTTTCCTAAAACTAGTGTAGAACTAGCTCCAATATTTGGTGGTATTGTTTTAAAAAATAAAAATAATATCAAAGTAGATGTTAATAATCCTGATACTATTATTCATATTGAAATAAGAGAAAAATATACCTATATATATTATAACGAATATAAAGGATTAGGTGGATATCCTTGTGGTATTCAAGGGAAAGGATTATTAATGCTAAGTGGTGGAATAGATTCACCTGTAGCAGGCTATCTTGCTATGAAACGTGGTATTAAAGTAGAAGCAGTATATTTTGAAGCAATACCACACACTAGTTTAGAAGCAAGAGAAAAAGTAATAACATTAGTCAATAAATTAAAAGTATATTCGTGCGATATAAAACTACATATAGTACCATTTACAAAAATTCAAGAAGAAATTTATAAAAATGTTTCTCCAAACTATGTTATTACTATTATGAGAAGAATGATGTATAGAATAATGGAAAGCCTATCTAAAAAAGAAAAAGCTAAAGTAATTATTAATGGAGAATCTATTGGTCAAGTAGCAAGTCAAACCTTAAGTAGTATGTATGTAATTAATAATGTAACTAATATGCCAGTAATTAGACCAGTTGCATGTTTAGATAAATTAGAAATAATAGATATAGCAAAAAAAATAGATACATATAATACTAGTATTTTACCTTATGAAGATTGCTGTACTGTATTTGTACCAAAACATCCTATAATAAATCCTACTTTGGAAGAAACTTTAAAAGAAGAAGCAAAAATAAATTATGAAAGTATTTTAAAAGAAACTATTGACAATACTTTTATTTATAAAGAAGAAAAAAATTATGAAAATATTTTATAGGTAAAAATTACCAAAAAAAATAATGTATGAAATAAAAAAAAAATCACATTCTACTAGTGTAGGAGGTGAAACAAATGAACAACAATATGAACACAGGTTCAATGAAAATGAGAGTTCCTGGTGCTAAACAAGCTATCGATAAAATGAAATATGAAATAGCTAATGAATTCGGTGTTAATTTAGGACCAGATGCTACAAGTCGTGCTAACGGTTCAGTTGGTGGTGAAATCACTAGACGTTTAGTACAAAATGGATTAAATCAAGTTAGCGGAAGTTATAGTAATAAATAAGTAATATAACTTACTCGATAGGCTTAATAAGCCTATCTTTTTTTTGAAAAAAGTACTATTATTTTTCTTAAATATTTGTTATACTAATACCAAAGATAAGGTGTTGATAAGATGAAAGAACTTAGCAAAAGAAAAAAGATAAAAATAAATAAAGAGACAAGAAGTGAATATAATTTTAAAGAAGTCGCACTTACAAAAATGGCTAAAAGACAATTATTAATAACATTATTATCAATATTAGGCGTAACAGTAATATCTTTAGGTAGTGCTTATGCAGTATTTACATCAATATCAAAGTCAGCAGATTATAATGTAATTAAAGTAGGTACACTAAATATAGACTTTGGTGAAGATAGTAATAATACAATAAATCTATCAAGACAGTATCCTATGACTGATGAAGAAGGATTAAAATTAACACCTTACATTTTTACAATAACAAATACAGGTACTCTACCAGCAGATTACGAAGTATTTATAGAAGATGATGCTGATATGATAAGTCAAGATAATTGTGGTAATAATCAGTTAAATAAAGATTATATAAAATATAAATTAGACACAGGAAGTCCTACAGTATTATCAAGTATTGCAGGATCTAACTATAAAATAGCAACAGGTTCGCTTAATGCTGGAGCAAGCGCTACATATACATTATATGTATGGATAAAAGAAGGAGTAGGAAATGATGTTTTAAATAAACACTATCATGGCAAGATAGTAGTTAATGGGGTTAATGAACAAGGTATTTTAGCAGATGAAGCATTGTTATCAAATATACCTGAAAGTAATCAATATGATGATGGAACAGATACATTTATAACAGGAGAAGATCCAAATAACTATATTTGGTATAGTGGTAAATTATGGAGAGCTGTGTCTGTTAACAACGAAGCAAAGACAACAAAGCTTGTAACTCAATGGAATATAAGTGCTATACCATATAATCCTAGTAATCAAACTGCTTTTGAAGGAAGCTACATGGAAGAATGGTTAAATGATACCAGCGAAGATGGTTTTTTAGGAAATTTAAGAGAACCAGAGAATTTTATTGTGATGGATGCAAAATGGAATGCAACAGAGACTACATCTAGTTCTAAACCTAGTGAAACAACAATAGTAGAAGACACCGTAGGACTTTTAAATATGTATGAATATCAAACAAGTTATAGAGGAACAACATATAGAAATGGTTATTTAAATAATGGACTTGCTTGGTGGACTCTAACACCAAACATTACCTCTCTCGTGCGTTATGTCAACCACTATGGTAACGCCGACTCCTATAGTCCTTGGTACGCGTACGGGGTTCGCCCATCAGTAAATCTAAAATCTGACGTAAAAATAGTTAGTGTTGATGGAACAATAGATAATCCATATAAACTAAAAGGAGATAATGATACAAATCTAACTGGTACATTGCTTAATACTCGATTCAGTGGAGAATATATAAGATTTGGAACAGGCGAAAACAACTTGTATATGATAGTAAGTCATGAAAGTGAAGAATTAACAAAGATAACTAGTGCAGAACCACTTACAGATTCGGAAACATTTAAAGAAAGTGCTTTTGGAAGTAATACAACATTTTCAAGTACAAATACAATAGGGACATTCTTAAATGGTGATTATCTAACAAATTATGTAGGTGATACTTATTCTAATATGATAGAAGATAGTACTACTTGGTATTTGGGAACTGTAGGTAGTGGTGTTTCATATAAATTAGCAAAATATATAGATTCAACTTCTAATACATTAACATCAAGTACTGCAACAGCAAAAGTAGGACTATTAAGATTAGGAGAATTAGGAGCAGGACAATATGAGAGATATGCAGTAAAAGTGGGAACTGCAAGTACAGGATTAACAACAACTTATTGGACTCTAACACCATACAATACCTCTAACGTGCGTCATGTGGACGACTATGGTAGCGCCGGCTTCATTAGTCCATCGAGCGCTTACGGTGTCCGCCCATCCTTAAATCTAAAATCTAACGTTGTAATAACTTCTGGAGATGGAACAAAAGAAAATCCATTTGAAATACAGTTAGGTAGTTAAAAGTCATTAATCTAGGGAATGTATTTCCTAGATTGATAAATAGATAAATTAGATTATAATTAACTTAAAATACATTATAGTAGACAATTACCAATAGGCATTTTACATTAATTAAGGGTCAACAATGATAATGCCAATAACAATAGATTGAATAAAGTGAGTGCATCCATCATTTCTTTGAGTATGACAATAAAGATAAATATAAGATGAGTCAGTTCTAAAGTTTATGTCAAGTGATATTGTAATTTTTTAAAATCAAGAAAACATACAATATACTTGATTTTTTGATGGATTAAAAAATATTATTTGTTCTTTTCTATTTATTATTATATAATAAGCAAAAGGAGAGATAATTATGTTATTATTATCAGTTAATTCTGGAAGTAGTACTTTAAAGTTTAGACTTTATTCTATGCCAGAAGAAAGAGTTATTACAAAAGGAAGTTTTGAAAGAATTGGATCTAGTGATAGTGATTATACTATTAGAGTTAATGATGAAAAAATTTATTTAAAAAAGGAAATTAAAAATCATGAAGAAGCAGTATCAACTTTATTAACAGAACTTGTGGAAAAAAATATAGTTAATAGTTTAGATGATATTAAAGCTGTTGGTCATCGTGTTGTCCATGGTGGAGTTTTATATTCAAAATCCGTTTTAATAACTAAAAGAGTTATAGAAGAAATAGAAAACATTAAGGAATTAGCACCCCTTCATAATCCTGCTGCTATAGCTGGTATGAAAGCCTTTAAGAAAGCAATACCTAATGCTAAAATGGTAGCTTGCTTTGATACTGCTTTTCATCAAACAATTGAAGAAAGTAACTTTTTATATCCTGTACCATATGAATGGTATACCAAATACGATATCAGAAAATACGGTTTTCATGGCTTGTCTCATAAATATATAACTATGAGAATGAAAGATATTTTAGGTTATGATGGTAATTTAGTCATCTGTCATATTGGTAATGGTGCTAGTATTTCTGCTATTAAAGAAGGAAAATGTATTGATACATCAATGGGTTTTACTCCTAATGCTGGTATTATGATGGGAACAAGATGTGGTGACATTGATTATAGTATTATTGGTTACATTATGAAAAAAGAAAATCTTACTTATGACGAAGTAGATAATATCTTAAACAAGAAAAGTGGACTTCAAGGTATTGCTGGAATGAATGATTTACGTGATATAGATAGAGCATATCTTGCCAAAGATAATAAAGTAATACTTGCTATTTCTATGTATACAGAACGAATTGCTGAATATATAGCTAAATATTTTATAAAATTAGGTAAGATAGATGCTATTGTTTTCACAGCAGGCGGTGGTGAAAATGATCCAATTATTAGAAAAGAAGTTCTTGATAAATTAAAACCTCTTGGAGTTGAACTTGATAATAAACTAAATGAAGAGACTATTGTTAGAAAAGATAAAGAAGGAATAATTACTACTAATAAATCATCTATTGCAAGTTATGTAATATCTACTGATGAAGAATTAGTAATAGCAAAAGATACATATGATTTAACCAAATAAAACATGAAAGTGACCCATATTAAAGTGAGTCACTTTTTTTGTTATTTAAACTAATAAATAAATTATAATACTATATCTTTATCAACTTTCTAGTCTAATACTTTGAAATTTTTTTAATATATAGTATAATACTATTAGATTTAAAGAAAGAAGGAATAATATGAAAATAATGTCTGTTAATGCTGGAAGTAGTTCACTTAAATTTAGTTTATTTAATATGGATAAAAATGAATGTATTGCCAGTGGCTATTTTGAACGTGTTGGTTTAGAGGGAAGCTTTTATACTATTAAATATAATGGTGAAAAAATAAAAGAAGAAGTAGATCTTCCAAATCATACTGTTGCCGTTGAAGTAATGTTAGATAGACTAATAACTCTTGGTATCATTAAAGATTTAGAAGAAATAGATGGTATTGGTCATAGAATTGTCCATGGTTATACTTATGATCATTCTGTTATTATTACAGATAAAGTAATAGAAGATATTAAATCATATGCTGATTTTGCTCCTTTACATAATCCTGCACATATTTTAGGAATAGAAGCATGTAAAAAAGCTTTACCAAATGTACCAATGGTTGCAGTTTTTGATACTGCTTATCATCAAACAATGCCAAAAGATAACTATATTTATCCTGTACCTTATAATTGGTATACCGAATATGGAGTTCGTAAATATGGTGCCCATGGTACAAGCCATAAATATATAGCAGGAAGATTAAGTGAGATACTAAATACTAAAAATTTCAAGGCAATTATTTGCCATTTAGGTAGTGGTTGTTCATTAAGCGCTGTTAAAGATGGAGTATGTATTGATACATCTATGGGATTTACTCCATTAGCAGGTGTAATGATGGGAACTCGTTCTGGAGATATTGATCCATCAATTATTCCATATATAATGGAAAAAGAAGGTCTTAATGCTAAAGAAGTAGTAGATATGTTAAATAAAAAATCAGGTTTACTTGGTGTTAGTCAAAAGTATAGTGATTATCGTGATATTAGAAATGCTATTAACGAAGGTGATGAACAAGCTATCCTTGCTAATAAAATCTTTGTTAATACTGTTGTAAAATATATTGCTAATTATTATGTAGAACTTGAAGGTATCGATGCTTTAGTCTTTACTGCTGGCCTTGGTGAAAATAGTTCTCCAGCTCGTCATGATATTGTTTCTAAACTAAAAGTTCTAGGAATAAATATTGATGAAGAAAAAAATAAAGTAACAGGTGAAGAAGTAGAATTAACTGCTAAAGAATCTAACGTTCGAGTTTTTGCTATTCCAACTAATGAAGAATTAATGATTGCTAAAGAAACATTAAATTTAATTTAGATAGGGAATAAGTATGTTTAAAAAAATATATAAAGAAATAAAAAAGTATAATACAATTGTAATAGCAAGGCATATAGGAGTAGATCCTGATGCCTTATCTAGTCAATTAGCTTTAAAAGAATCCATTAAATTAACATTTCCTAATAAAAAAGTCTATGCTATAGGTAATGGTTCTACTAAATTTTCATATATGGGTAAACTAGACAAATTAGAAGAATATGATAACTTTTTATTAATAGTTTTAGACACCCCTGATAAAAAAAGAATAGATTATAAGAATTATAACAATGCAAAAAGTATTATAAAAATAGATCATCATCCATTCATAGAAAGTTTTGGAGGAATAGAATATATTGATGATAAAGCATGTAGTACTTGTGAAATATTAATGGAATTACTTTTAAAGACAAAGTTAAAATGTAATGAAGAAATAGCTAAGTTATTATATTGTGGTTTAGTATCAGATTCTAATCGTTTTCTTTTTGATAGTTGTACTTCTAAAACATTTAGCCTTGTAAGTACTTATTTAGACAAATATCATCTTACATTATCAAATATTTATACAAGTCTTTATTTAAGACCATTAAAAGAAGTTAGATTAGAAGGATATATATCTTTAAATATGAAAGTAACAGATAATGGAGTTGCTTATATTATTTTAACCAATGATATTATAACTAAGTTTAAAGCAGATAGTGCTTCAGCTGGAAACATGATTAATAATTTTAACTTTATTGATGAAATATTAGTTTGGATAATAGTAACAGAAGATTATAAAAATGATAATGTTCGTGTTAATATTAGAAGTAGAGGGCCAGAGATAAATAAAATAGCTGAAAAATACAATGGTGGTGGCCATGCTTTAGCAAGTGGTGCTAGACTATCATCTATTAATGAAGCAGAATCTCTTATTTCTGATATTGATTATGCTACAGAAATTTACATAAAGAAGGAGTCCTTTAAGAATGAAAATTAATAATGCAGAATTAAAAATTATGGCAACACGTCGAAGCCAATATCCAGACGATAAAAAGAAAGAATTTCTTTTAGTTGGTCGTAGCAACGTAGGAAAGAGTAGTTTTATTAATGCTATTTTAAATAGAAAAAATCTAGCAAGAACATCAGCTCACCCAGGAAAAACCGAAACACTAAATTTTTATGAAGTAAATAATGAATTTTATCTTATAGACGTTCCTGGATATGGTTATGCTGAAGTAAGTAAAAAAACAAGAGAAAAATATAGAAAAATGATAGAAGAATATCTAGAGAAAAGGAAAGAATTAAAAAGAGTTTTTATGATTGTAGATTTTCGTCATAAACCAACAGAAGATGACGTACTAATGTATAATTTTTTGAAATACTATAACTTAAAAGTAACTGTAGTTGCTACTAAAGCTGATAAAATAGGAGCAAGTAAAAGAGAAAAATGCAAAAAACAAATAATAGATACTCTAGATTTAGTAGTAGGAGATAATTTAACAATTTTCTCTAGTATAACAAAGGAAGGAAAAGAAGAAATATTAAAAACAATAGAAGGCTTAATCATCGACACGATTTAAGCCTTTTTACATACTTTATAATAGGTGTTGTTTATGCATTTAATTATAAAAAGAGATGACTTATATTATCTTGTTTTACCATATAATTTAAAAAACCAAGAGGAAGAAAGCATTATAAAGAAAATAAAAGAAATATTTTTAAAGTATAATAAAAAATATAATCTTTTAGAACCAGGGTTTTATGAGGTACTAGTTTATAATCATGATATAGTAGGTACAGTTATTGTAGTAGAAAAAATTGATTCTTTTGAGTTTTCCGAAGAAGTAGATTTAAAAATAATTATTAAAAATAAAATTAAGCTTTATTTAAGGTTATTAGATGAAACAGATTTTCCTAATTATAGAAATGATATAGATATAGATTCAATCACATATAAAGATTACCTAAAATTAGTAGAACATTCTAAAATAATTATAGGAACAAAAAAAGTTCTCACTTAGAGAACTATAGCAATCATGTTATTAGAGCCTTTATTAACAACTTTAGATAAAGTTTGCTGTAATTTATATCTAATATTATCAGGCATAGAATTAATTTTAGATTGAATGCCTTCTTGTACTATATTATCAAGACTTCTGCCAAAAATTTCACTTTTCCAGATTTCACCAGGATTATTTTCATAATTTCTCATTAGATAATCAATTAATTCTTTACTTTGGACCTCACTACCAATAATAGGTTCAAAAGTTGAATTAACATCAACTCTAATCATATGTATTGAAGGCGCTACAGCCTTAAGTTTAACGCCATACCTTGGCCCCTGTTTAATTATTTCTGGAGTGTCTAATTTCATATCATTAAGAGAAGGAGTAGCAACTCCATAACCAGTTTGCTTTACCATTTTTAGAGCATATTTAATTTGATCATATTCATTTTTTGCTTCTTCATAATCTTGAAATAAAGAAAGAAGGCCAGCTTTACTAGTAACATCGATTTTAATAATATCTCTTAATACATCGTTATATAAAGAATTAGGAGCTTCAAGATTAATAGTAACGATACCAGTGGCAGGATCAACATTAGACAAATAAGCTTTTTCTATAATATTATTAGTTTTAAAATGATCAGTAATTTTTTCAATATCTTTTAGTTTATCTACTTCCATAACGCTTTCTCTAATAGATTCAATATATCCTTTTTTAATATTATTATTAGAATTTAAAATAGCAATCCATTCTGGCATATTAACTCTAACTTCTAAAATTGGAAATTCATATAAAGCTTCTCTTAATATAGAAGTCATTTCTCGTTCGTTCATTTGATCTACATTAATCGGTAATACAGGAACATCATAATTGTCTTTTATAGATTCAGCTAATCTAATAGTTTCAGGTAAAGTAGGGTGAGTAGTATTTAAAACTATTATGAAAGGCTTACCTATAGCTTTTAATTCTTCAATAACTCGCTCTTCGGCTTCTTGATAATCACTTCTATTAAATTCACCAATTGATCCGTCAGTAGTAATAACAATCCCAATGGTGGAATGATCTTTAATTACTTTTTCAGTACCAACTTCAGCAGCTTCTACAAATGGTATTTCTTCATCGTACCATGGAGTTTTAACCATACGAGGTCCATTTTCATCACTAGCTCCTTTTGCATTAGGAATAACATAACCTACACAATCAACTAATCTAATATTACAACTAAAGTCATCTATATTAACTTTAGCAGCTTGGTTAGGAATAAATTTAGGCTCTGTTGTCATAATAGTCTTACCCTGAGCACTTTGAGGAATCTCATCTAGTGTTCTTTTCTTTTCATACTCATCTTCAATATAAGGAACTACTAAAGTTTCCACCATTCTCTTAATAAAAGTACTTTTCCCAGTTCTAACTGCCCCAACAACTCCTAAATAAATATCACCACCACTTCTTAAAGCAATATTCTTAATGATTTCCGTTTTTTCCATAAACATCACAGCCTTCTTTCTTCTTTTATTCTAATAAATATTATTCATAAAATTTGTTTTTATGAAAGAAAGGAGTAATTTTGAAAAACTTTTTAGATTATTTACAAGATAA
>CALVRG010000044.1 GCA_944358505.1 uncultured Bacilli bacterium
GCAGGAATTGTTAAAGTATTAGAAGTTGTTCCATCAACTTTTAAATCATATACCAAATTACCAGTCACTATACTAATAGCATTGTTTTTTTCTTTAGTTACAGTGAATAACGCATATGAAAAATATCCACCTATCATAAATAATGAAATAAGTATAACAACTAAAATATAAAACTTTGAGATATCAGCTCTCATAATTTTTTTTATAAAATTACCTACCTTATACTTCATATTATCACCTTACTTTATAAAAAAATAATAACACAATTTGTGTTATTAGTAAAGTATTATTCATCACCTAATTTTATTGCAATTATAAAGCCAATTATAAATAATAATATTCCAATAATAAATGGTAAAATACTAAAAGTTAAATTTTCAGCACTAACAAATATTCCTATAATACTAGCTAATACAAATCCTATTATTCCAAAATAAGTAGGTACTTCGAATTTTTTAAACAAGAACTCTATTAATTTAGCTATTAACACAATTCCTACTAATACCCCTATACCAAATGGTATTAATATTGCTAAATTACTTCCTATATTATTAAAACTAGTTAAATCATTTATGGTATTAAGTATAGGCTTATAATAACCCATAACCATTAACATAAAACTACCACTAATTCCTGGTATTATCATGGTAGCAGCAGCTACTACGCCCACAATAAATAACATAATATAATCTAACAAATGCATATTTTCAAAACTTACATAAGATCCGCTTTTTAAAAACATCAATCCGATTATAATTGCAAATGTTGAAATAAATATTACTACATTAGATATTTTAAAACTTCCCTTGATTTTTTTATATAACATAGGAAGTCCTCCTAATATAAGTCCTGTAAAAAACAATATTGTAGGAAGAGGAAATTCATCCAAAGAATATCCTATTATTTTACTTCCTATTACAATAGACACTAATGCTCCAATAATAATTGGCATTAAAAAATTAAGATTGCTTTTTAACCTAGTAAAAAAATGACTTATAGCTTCAATTAATTCTTCATAAATTCCCATAGTAATTGCCAAAGTTCCACCACTAACACCAGGAATAATATTAGCAATCCCCATAAAAAAACCTTTAATACATAAAATAACTTTATCTTTCATCTTTTTCTCCCTCAAAATAATTTATTAACATAGCTTTTTTCACTTTATTTAAAGTATTAATAGCACGTGTTCTTGCTTTTTTACTACCATCTTTCAAAATATTATAAACTAAATCAACATTATTTTCATAATACTTTCTTTTTTCTCTTATAGGTCTTAAAGTATCCTCTATAACATCATACAAGAATCTTTTTACTATTACATCACCTAAGCCGCCTTTTTCATAATGAGTTTTTAATTCGTTTAGGTTTTTATAACTTGGTAAATACTTTTTAAAGTGTTCATCAGTTACCAATGCCTCTAAATATATAAATACAGTATTATCCTTAGTATTACCAGGATCTTCCACTCTTAAATGATTAGGATCAGTATACATACTCATAACTTTTTTCTTAACAGTTTCACTATCATCTTTTAAATATATACAATTACCTAAAGATTTACTCATCTTAGCTTTACCATCAATACCGGGTAACCTAGAACAAAATTTATTACTTGAAACTAAAGGACTAGGTTCAACTAAAGTATCACCATATATATTATTAAAACTTCTAACTATTTCCCTAGCCTGTTCTATCATAGGCAATTGATCATCACCAACTGGTATAACATTCGCTTCAAAAGCTGTTATATCTGCTGTTTGACTAATAGGATAATTTAAAAAACCAACAGGAATAGAATTACTAAAATCTTTTTGTTTCAATTCTTCTTTAACAGTAGGATTTCTCTCTAATCTTGATAAAGTAACTAAATTCATGTAATACATTGTAAGTTCACATAACTCGGGAATCATACTTTGAATAAAAATTGTAACTTTTTCTGGATCAATTCCAACAGATAAATAATCTAATGCTACTTCTATAATATTATCTCTAACTTTTTTAGGATTTTTAAAATTATCAGTTAATGCTTGAGTATCAGCGATAAAAACATACATCTCATCGTAATTTCCTTCTTCTTGAAGTAAAACTCTATTTCTTAAAGAACCTACATAATGTCCCAAATGAAGATTTCCAGTAGGTCTATCACCAGTCAAAATTATTCGTTTCATATAAACCTCCACATATAATACAATTAAATTTATTCTAACACATTCTATATATTTATGTAAATACACTTCTAAATGTCTATAAATAACATATTATTTATTAGGTGAAAAAAATGAATTATTTAAAAAAAATTGGTAAATTTACACTAACCCTGTTACTATCCATTATGATCCTATGTTTTCTTTTAAGTATATTTTATTGTTATGATATTATAAACAATAATATTTACAACATTATGAAACTAATCATCGTCATAGCCACTCTTTTTATTAATGCAATTTTATTAGGTAAAAATACTAATAAATATGGATTGGTAGAAGGATTAAAATTAGGTGGGATTTTTATAATAATAATGATTATTATAAAGGCAATATTTAATAGTAATTTTGATATAAGATTTTTCATATATTCTATCATTATTCTTTTAACAACAAGTGTTGGATCAATCATTGGTATTAATAAAAAAGAAATAAGGAAATAAAATACTATTTATTTAACACTATCTTTAAATCCTTTATTTCTTTTTTTGTAATTCTAATTTTATAATTTAAATGTTTAGGTAATAATCTTAATAAATGCTCTTTTTCTTTTAACAAGATATTATAATATTCAAAAGTAAGACTATCTTTTTTATTCATTAAAATAGGTCCTAAAAACAATTTCCTTCTAGAATAATATCTTTTACCTTTCTCAAAAACAAAAATATTATAGATTATATTTTTTTCTTTTACTAATATTTCATTACTTATATGATAACCAAGTTTAACTAATTTTCTTTTAACAGCAATAGAATAATTATTTGGTGATAATATAATTGTATTAATTTTTCTTAAATATTTTTTATTATTCTCTAAAATTTTATTAATACTTAAACCACCCATTCCGGAAATAGTAATTGTATTAATACCATCACAATATGAATCTAAGCCCTCAGCTTTTATTAATTTAACTTTATCTTGAACATTATAAAAATTAACATTTGAAGAAGCTTTCTCTAGCGGACCACTTTTATTATCACTTGCAACTGCTTTCTTTATTCCTTTTTCTTTAACAAGATAAATGGATAAAAGAGCATGATCACATCCAATGTCTAAAGGATATGAAGAAAGAGGAACCAAATCCCCTATTACTTTCAACCTATTATTAATTTTCATCTAATCAGTTAAAAAATCCTTCAATTTTCTAGATCGAGATGGATGTCTCAATTTTCTTAATGCTTTAGCTTCAATTTGTCTAATACGTTCCCTAGTTACACCAAATATTTGTCCTACTTCTTCTAGAGTTCTACATTGTCCATCATCTAATCCAAATCTTAATATCAAAACTTTAGCTTCTCTATCAGTTAATGTTGCTAATACACTAGTAAGTTCTTCTTTTAACATTTCTTCAGTTGTATATTCTTCCGGTCCAATCATTCTGTCATCTTTGATAAAATCACCCAAATGAGAATCATCCTCTTCACCAATAGGTGTCTCTAAAGCAACTGGGTCTTGACTTATTTTATATACTTCTCGCACCTTTTCAACAGGAATTTCAAGTTTTTCTGCTATCTCTTCATCTGTTGGTTCTCTATTTAACTCTTGAGTAAGTTGTCTTTGAATTCTTGCTAACTTATTAATCGTTTCTACCATATGAACTGGAACCCTTATTGTTCTTGCCTGATCAGCTATAGCTCTTGTTATTGCTTGCCTTATCCACCAAGTAGCATAAGTTGAAAACTTATAACCCTTAGTTGGATCAAATTTTTCAACAGCTTTCATCAAACCAATATTACCCTCTTGAATTAAATCAAGAAATAGCATTCCTCTACCAACATAGCGTTTTGCAATAGAAACAACCAAACGAAGATTAGATTCTGCTAATATTCTTTTAGCTTCCTCATCACCATCAACAGCCCTCTCAGCATACTCAAATTCTTCATCACTTGTAAGTAATGGAATTCTACCTATTTCTTTTAAATACATTCTAACAGGATCATTAATTTTAATATCTTTAGACATTGTTATATCTTCGCTCTTTGTATTTTCAGTTATTTCAGCACCTGTTACATCATCACTACCATCATCACTAACAATATCAATACCTGCTTCCATTAAAGCATTATACAAATCATCTAAACTATCGCTATCTATATCAAGTCCTTTTAATTCTTCAGCTAACTGTTCATATGTAATAAAGCCTTGTTTCTTCCCCAACTTAATAAGTTTTTCTTTTCTTTCAGCCATTGTTTTTATTTCTTCTACCATTTTAATTCTCCCCTATTCTTAGTTTTCTAATCTCTTCTGCATATTTTATTTGCATAACAGGATCTATTTCGTTTTTTATTTTTCTTTCAAGGTTTTCAATTGTCTTCTTATAATTATATTCTCTTATTACCTTAAAATAATCAAATAATTCTGTTTCAGTAAGTACATTATCTAAATCCATTTGTAATACTTCAGTCAAAAGATTAACTAACTCCACTTTAGGTGTCAAATAAGTATAAAAATCAGCTTCATTAATAAATCCATACTTGTGATAAAAATAAACAATTTCACTTTCAAGTGCTCTTAAAGCTCCAGTAGGAAAAACTAAATGTTCTTCTTCTACTCTATCTATTATTTCTTGTTTATTTAACATATAATAAATAACACTATAACTTGCTTTTTGATACTTATCTTTTTTTACTTTAGATGCTGTTTTAGGAATAATAAATTCTTCTTTTTTTACTCTCTTAATATTTACTAACTCCTTAAAACTTTTTTCTAGGGTATTATAACCTATTTCAAACTTTTTTGCAAGGTCTTTTAATATTATTTCTACTCTAATTTCATCGTCTATCTTACTTGCTTCTTCTAAAACTTCATGAATATAATTAGCCTTTTCTTCAGAACTATTAAAATTTCTATTATTGCTTAAATTTTTAATCTTAAAATCACTAAAATAAATAGCATTATTTATAAGTGATACAAAAGCATCTTTCCCATTTTTTAATATATATGTATCAGGATCATCACCATCTTTCAAAACTATTACTTTAGTTTCAATATTTTCACTAGCAAATAACTCACCTGCTGAAATAGTAGCTTTAACACCGGCTTCATCACCATCAAAACAAAGTATTATATTATTAGATAATCGTTTTATTTCTTTAATGTGTTCTCTTGTCAAAGCTGTACCCATAGTTGCTACTGTATTTCTAACATCAATTGTACTAGCTCTTATAATATCCATAAATCCTTCCATAATTATAACAGATTTCTTAACCCTTGCTGCATCTTTAGCAATATGATAGTGATATAATAAATTACCTTTTTTAAATAATTCAGTTTCCTTAGTGTTTAAATATTTATTCTGTTTACTATCGGTTATAATTCTTCCACTAAAGCCTATTACTTTTCCAGATAAATCATGCAAAGGAAACATCAAACGAGAGTGATATATATCGTAATCATTTGTTGTAATACCCACTTTATTAAGTAAATCAAAAGAATATCCTTTCATTGTTAACAATTTAGTTAATGAATCTCTATCTTTAAGTGAATAACCAATTTGAAATTCTCTTATTACATCATCACTGATACACCTTTTTTTTAAATAATTTCTAGCAATTTCTCCTTCTTTACTATATAAATTATTTTGATAATATTTAACACATAAATCATATATATTATACCAATCCTCATACTTACTATTTATTTTTTTAGTTGAAACTCCATTTAAAGTAATCCCTACTCTTTTTGCTAAGTCACTTAAAACTTCTGAAAAGTCCTTATGCTCATAATCCATTAAAAAATTAAAAACATTACCAGTTGCATGACAAGAAAAACAAGTATATATTTGTTTTTCTCTTGAAACACTCATAGAAGGATTTGTATCATCATGAAAAGGACAAACACCAAAATAATTCTTACCACGCTTCTCAAGAGGAATTTTTTCACCTATAATATCAACAATATCATTTTTTCTTCTAATCTCATTAATAATATCCTGATTATTCATAAGCATCTCTCCTCCTAAAATAATATCAGTATATATTTTATCACAAAGAAAAAGAAATTTCTATTTAATGATAGAAATTTCTCCAAACAAAACTTATACAATTAACCAAAACAAATATTAACTTTTTTTACAAATAAAAACCAATTTATTTAAAAGTCTTTTTTGATATTCGAATTAGAAAGTTCCACCAAATAACTATTAAAAAGGCTATCTTTTGTTTCAAACACATATGTATATGAATTAAAATTATCAATATAATCGCTTAACAATAAGTTAATATCATCTGAATTATAATCACCATATTTATCATATAAATTTACTATTTTATTAGTACTATTTAATAAATCCTTATAACTTCCATAGTATATAGACGAATTAGACCAAGCGAAAGCTTTTTTTAAAGATATTATATAAATTAATTTATCGTTATTAACTATTCTTTTACCTTCCTGATAATAATTTACAATTGAAGGTGCCATATATGCAGAATGAGCATGATAATCATTATTAGCTTTATACATTTTAGTATTACTATCATATATTAAATATTCACCATCGCCTAAATAACACTCAGAATTAACTGGTTCAAAAATAGTGTCATTACCAAAATACTTTTTTAAAATTTTTTCTATTTGCTTTAAACTAACACCTTCATTAAAATCAAGTTCTAAATCTTTCTTAATACTATTAGGCAACCTATCAATAAAATTTATTTTATCTAAATTACTCATCTCTTTTATATTTTTAGTACCATCAAAAGTAATTAAATAATTATCATAAATATTCACTAAAGATATCAGAGAATTAATTTCATCATCAGATAACTTATAATTACTAGACGAAATAGAATCAGAAGTACTATTATCATTCAAATTTATATTAATTATATATATAAAAGATATTACAATTATTATTGCCAATACTAAAATTAAAAGCATTACAATACTTTGACTTTTTTTCATAATCATCACCTATTTAAAGTATAAAAGAACTTATAAATATAATCTATAATATAATAAAAAATTGATGTAAATTTACAAAAAAAAGAAGAGTATTCTTCTTATGGATTTAAACGATTAGGTCCTCTAAAAATAAACATTGCTTCTTTAATTGTTAAACCTAAAGTTAACATTGTAAAACGATCAATCCCTATAGCAAAACCGCCATGTGGAGGACAACCGTATTTAAAGAACTCTAAATAAAATTTTACATCCTCATCTAATCCTTTTTCTTTTGCTTGACTAATAAGTTTCTCATATCTATGTTCACGTTGTGCACCTGTTGTAATTTCAACGCCACGATAAATTAAATCATAACCTTGTGGAATATCTTCTTTTCTCATATGGTAGAAAGCACGTTTATCTTTAGGAAAATCAGTTACAAAAATAAACTCTGAATCAAATTCTTCCATAGCATATTTATAAGATAATTTTTCCGCTTCAGTAGTTAAATCATTTTTTTCTTCTTCACTTACTTTATAATTATACCTTTCTTCTAATACATTATATAAATCATTAAGTTTTATTCTTGGAAATTTAGCTTTAGGTACAACTATTTCTTTACCATAAATTCTTTTGACCAATTCCCCATATTTTTCATTAACTTTTTTCAAAGCGTAAACTAATAATTCTTCTTCAAAATCCATTACATCTTCATAAGAATTAATATATGCAAATTCTAAATCGAAACTTGTAAACTCTGTAGCATGACGAGATGTATTTGAATTTTCTGCTCTAAAAACTGGGGCAACTTCAAACACTTTATCATATCCACTAGAAATAGCCATTTGTTTATAAAACTGAGGTGATTGAGCAAGATAGGCCTTACGATCAAAATATTTCACTTCAAATACTTCAGAACCACTTTCTGATGCTGTACCGATCATTTTTGGAGTATGTATTTCTGTAAAGTCGTTTTTATATAAAAATTCTCTCATGTATTGTACTAACGTACTTTGAATTTTAAAAATATTAAAATTATATTCATTTCTTAAATCTAACCATCTATAATCTAATCTTTGATCAATTAATTGAGCATCCTTATCATGAATATTAATAGGTAATTCTAATGCACTCTCACTAACTACTTCTAACTTAGTAGGAATAAACTCAATTCCTCTTAACCTAACATTTTCATTTGCTTTTAAAGTACCTGTTACTTTAACAACACTTTCTAAAGGTAAAGAATTAACTATTTCGACCATTTCTTTATTTTCATCAAGACTTTTTTCAATAGTAACTTGTACTTTATCAGTAGAATCTCTAAGCACTAAAAACTGTACCCATTTTATATTTCTAATATTTTCAACAAAACCACTAAGTTCTATTTCCTTATCAATATAATTATTTAAATCACTAAAATATATTTTATTCATTACAATCACCTCTTTTATCATGACTATGACAATAACTTTCTAAGTCAACATCTTGATTATCATCACTAATATGTTCATCAAAATAATAGATTAAATACTCTATCATAATTTTCTCTTCTTCTTTAGTCTTATTATTTTTAACTGTTACTAAACCATCATTTAAATCATTGCTATTTAATATAATTAAATATTTGCTATTAAAATAATCAGCTCTTTTAAATTGACTTTTCAAGCTCTTATTATTATATTCTGTTTCAACTACAAATCCTGACATTCTAAGAAGATTAGCAAGATAAATTGCATATTTCTTCTCATCCTCATTAACATACATTAGAAAGGCATCTATATCATCTCTAACATTACTAAATTTCTTTTCATTCATTAAAAGTTCAACCAATCTATCAATACCACCCGCATAACCTACACAAGGAGTCTCAGGACCATCTAAATTACCAACTAATTTATCATACCTACCACCACCGCCTAACGCAAGATTAGTAGATTCAGTTTTAAGCTCAAATACAGTATGATTATAATAATCTAACCCTCTGACAATATATGGATCAACTACATATTTGACCTCCAACAAATCAAGATATTCACATACTTTATCAAAATGCTCTTTACTCTCAACATTTAAAAAGTCCAATATTTTAGGAGCATCTTTAAAATAAGACTTATTACTATCAATTTTACAATCTATAATTCTTAAAGGGTTTTTATTAAATCTTTCTTTACAATCATCGCATAAATCATCTAAATAAGGTTTAAAATAAGTTTTTAAAGCCTCCCTATAAGAATTACGTGAATCACTATCACCTAAACTATTAATATGTACAACAACATCATCTAATCCTAGCATTTTATTAATATTAAAACTAAGAGATATAACCTCAGCATCCATCATAGGATCACTACTACCTAAACATTCTACACCATATTGACTTAACTCTCTTAACCTTCCTTTTTGAGGCCTTTCATAACGATACATAGTACCATTATAATAAACTTTAATAGGTAAATTAGCATTACCATACATTTTATTTTCTACAAAACTTCTAACTACACCCGCAGTCCCTTCAGGCCTTAAAGTTAAATTACGATCTCCTCTATCTTTAAAATCATATGTTTCTTTAGTAACAATATCTGTAGAATCTCCTATACCTCTATGAAATAACTCACTCGATTCAAATATTGGTGTTCTTATATAGTTATAGTTATATTTTTCCATAACAGAATCTATTACTTCCTCTACATATTTCCAAACTTTAGCTTCCTTACCAGTTATATCAACAGTACCCTTTGGTTTAATAATCATACTACCATTCCTTTCTCTTTTCCTATTATAACGTAAAATTCTATTTTAGAAAAGATTAAGCATAATTTTTTATATAACAAATACAATTCAAAATCAAACAAATAAAAAAGTCATCTACTCTTCCTTTTGTTTATAAATTTGGGCGACTTTAAACAAAATAAGATGGTAAAGAGAGTTAGATGACTAGGAAAATTAATTCCCAATAACACTATATAACAAAACTAAAACAGATACAAGTACGAGTTTTCGTAAACTCTAAAATTTCTAATAATATCAACATAAATTTATATTTATTTTTTTAATTCTATTAATATATTAGCAACTTTTTCTATTAAATTACTATTACTAGACTCAATTAATTGCTCTATATTTTTATATTTACTTGCTAAAACATTTAATAAATCATAATCAAAACTATTTATAAACCTACTCAACATATCATCATTATTTAATAACTTATTTTTAAAATAAGAAACATTAACATCATCTTTAATTAATAAACTATCTATATCCTTTATTAAACCATTCTCTTTATTAAAAGATTTAAAATATACATATTGCATAAGAATATTTTCAATTAATAAATTTAAATAACTTTCCCTATTAACATTACTTGCAATCTCCCTAGCTTTATATTTAGAAGTAAACTTTAAAGTGTTTCCTGTTTTTAAATAATCTATAATTGCATAATTTCCCTGTCCTTTTTTATAAACTTTATCACAAATTAAAATAGCAGTATTAAGATCCAAAACAGTGTTTATATCTTTAAATAAAGGGCTACTATCTTTAGTAATAGTCACATTTATTTTAGGACTATTTTCTAATAAATATAACTCATTAAGTCTATCATTTAAATAATTTGCAATTTTATCACAATTAGTTTCTACATTTTTTCTATTGTTAATATCAATATTAATATTATCTAAAGTATTAACATTAGGAACTACATTAGAAGAAACAAAGTTATTAGAAAATAAAGAATCAATAATATTTTCTTCATATAAAGTTTTTAAAATATCATAAGTATGAAATTCACTTTTAATATCAGGATTTAATAACACTTCTAGAATAAGTCTATTAATTTCTTTTTCCTTACTATCTATTTCTTTATTCTCTTTAAAATAATCTTTCAATTCTATATCATTATATATAATATTAGAATACTTCAATGATTTCCTATTGTTTACCACAAGAGCAATCTCATCGATAAAATCTAATTGCATGTTAAGTGTATTTTCCATAAACGTTAATCTTGTTTTATATTTAGCAATTACTTGATCTATTTCTTTAGACATTTTTGATTTATAACTTTTTTCAATATAACGCATATACTCATTTAAGTTATAATAAATACCAGCATTTTTAATAATTACTTTACAAGTTTTTATTATTTCATCTTTACTTAAAACCAAAGTTGACAAATTACTAAAATTTTGATCAAGAATTCTAATTTCATTTTCATCTCTTACAATAGCATAATACTTTCTATTATCTTCTAAAGTATAAGCTGCATAAATAAATCCATCAATATTCTCAAAAACCGAATCTACTATTTGATCATTTAGTTTTACAAAAAGTGAAAAATTACAATCTTCATTTTCGCTATTTTTACCATTAGTTTTGAAATTAAAACTATTCCTAATAACTTCATTAGTTTTATTAAGAAAAAGATTAATATCAGTAATATCATTAGAAAGTTTAATATTTTTATATAATGATACTAACTCATCTAAAATTTCACTAGTAAGCCTCAAACTATTTATTTTTAAAATATTCTGATTAACCAAATTTATTAAATTATTATAATCTAAAATAGTTTTTTTATTTATACTAGTTAAAATTTCAGTTTTCAAGTTTTGATAACTAGCATTTATTTTATTATATAATCGCTTAAGAGATTGAAGTTTTTCATCATCATTATCCAAATTGTTAAGAAAATCAAGTTCGGATGAAATATCATTTTGTAAATGTACATATTTATTAAATTCATCTTTTAACATGCTTTTTTCAATCCTAATTAAAAGTTGACTATAATGTCCTAGTATCTGAGAAATTAAAAGATTTTTAGCAGTAATTTTTTCATTTAATATAGTTTTATCAGATAAATTTATAAAATCACTTAATTCAGTTGTATTATCATCAAACTCTTTTAATAATTCAAAATTATAGTTCAATACAATCACTTCCTATTCTTTAACTAATTATATCAAAAAAAAACAAATAGTTAAACTATTTGGTTAAACTATTTGTATCTTGAATAGTAGGAACTTCCTCAAAACTAATTGCACCTGTATTAGCATCATAAACTAGGTTAACATTTTCCCCATTAGCCATTGCATCTACTGCTTGTTCAACAACTTCAGAATCAATTGGTTGTAAATCTGTTGCTGTTTCAACTGGAACATCAATTGTCTCTTCTAGAGTTGAAGTGCTTTCTTGTTCTACAGGTACAGAAAAGTCTTGTTCCCCACTTTCTTGAAGCTCATCTTCAGTAATAATATAATCACCATCATCCATATTCGCTGTTTCATTAGGATCAGGTAGTGATGATAAATCACCATCTAAAGTAGAATCATAACTTAAATCATCATCTATAGCTCCCTCATTACCAACTAATTCATCATCTAAATCAACATCAGATTTATCCAAAGAATCATCAGAAGCATTATCATTATCATCAACAGGAACATCTATTTCTTCACTATAATCATTATCATTAGTTTCATCATCATTATAATTATCATCTGGCACTTCTTCTTCAATAACATTATCAAGTGAATCATCCGTATTATCACTAGATTCATTAGAATCTCCATTGTTTGAATCATCTAAACTTACATCAGGATCTTGAAATGAAGGTCCATTACTATTAACACTGCCAGGTTTTTGTGTAACACTACTAGAAATATTACTATATGAATAATTAGAGTCTGAATTATTATTTATAACTTCATTCTCATTCTCATTTTCATCTACTTCTTCATCATTTATATTTTGTTCTTCTTTTTCAGTTTTGTCTTCTACTATCTTATCTATATCATCAATTTTATAATCATTATCATCCGTTATTGCTACTACACTATCTTGACTAGTAGGACCATTACTTCTACTCAACTTAAGTCCGTTACCACCAACAAATCCAATAGCGAAAGCCGTAATAATAGCAGTTGCTTTGAAAATAAAATTCTTAATTTGTTTATTCTTACCTAAAAAATCTTTTAACCTAGAAAATAATCCCCTTTTCTTGGTTTTCCCTTCTTCTTTAGCTTTCTCACTTTTTTCTTCTTTACCTTCACTAATTTCTTGTTCTTCATTTTCTATTTGCTCTTCGCTAGTCTCAGGTTCATTATTATCTTTAATATTTAAAGATTTTTTATTATATTCATCAAGATAAGATAAATAACTAAATCTAAAATGTTTAGCATTAATTACAACATCTTTATTTGCTTTTTGAATTTTATTCAAAACTTCAACTCTTGATGAACAATTATAATTAAATCTATTAGTATCTAACAACATATCATCTATATTTAATTTATTATAACCATTATCTTTTGCATACCTAACAACTATATTTTTTGCCTCTTCATAATCATCAGTAAATTTATAACTAATATAACCATTTTTATCTTTCAAAACATAACAATATACTTTATTTTTAGTTCTTTTTTTAGCATCATAATCATCAAAACGATAAAAACCTATTACTTTAGTATTATTAGTATTATTCATAATTCATTTCACCTCTATTTATAATTACCAGTATATGAATAGCCTTGATTTAACAAATTACTATCATTATAGGTACTCCATTTAATATCAACACTACCATTACTGATTATTGATCTAGTTCTATAACTATAATAATTAACTGTAGCATATACTGCTTTTCCGTCTTTTGTACCTATTTTTTCTTTTCTTGAGTATAATTGTATTTCTTTCAAACAATTAGTATCTGTATCACTACATTTTATAGCACTATATCTATTATTATTATAATCCCAACTGCTCCAACTACTCCAATCTGATAAAACAGCATTTGTTACTTTTTTATATTCATATAATTTTATATTATTAACAGAATTATCAAAGTTTGATGAATTACTTGATGCATTATTATTAATACTATTATCTATAGCACTCTCATCTGAAGTTGAATTATTATTTACTTCATCATCAGAACTTTCTACCTGTTCTTTTACATCTTCTTCACTTTCTGATTTTTTTTCTTTACTACTATCTTTTTTACATATATCATGCTCACAATAGTCATATTCTCCAACCTTCATAAGTGAATAATCTTCTTTTTTATTACATTTAAGATTTATTCTTAAAGTATAATCATCATCATTTTTTGTTAATCTAATATAACTATCATCAACATCACAAGCATCACCATTAGCATCAGTAAAAGCAGCTAATAAATTAGAATTTATCATCTCTCTTAAAGTAACCTCTTTAACTTCTCCTATTTCTTTAGGTAACTTATCTTTTGTATAATAAATAAAAGCAGCTTTTTCCATATTTTTCAATTGTTCATTAAATACTTTATCATAGTTAGAACTAGATTGTTCCATATTAGCAGGTGCAGTTACTTTAGTAATGATAAAGATTATTAAAATCAAAAATATAATAACTACTATTGCTTTTAATAATATATCACGAAGTGGAAATCTTCCTCTTTGGTTTTCCTCTGTATACATAAAAATCCCCCTTTTCATAAGATGGCCATATTATAACACAAAACTTAAGATTTGTCAAACTTTAATACTACATGAGTACATCCAGGATTCATAAAATCAAGTCTATATTCTAATACTCTTTTATCTTTTTTCAAATATAAACCAACAGCCTTTGATAAAACTCCCTTACCAATACCATGAATAATAATTACATCTTTATATTTTAATTTATAACAATCATCAATAAACTCTTTTACTTTAAAAATTGCGTATTCACTATCCATTCCATGCAAATCAATACTAGGATAACTAGACAGTATCAATCAAATTACTTCTTTCTAAAACAGCTTCTAATCTAGGAACAGAATAACGTCCACCAACTCTTAAAGTCGATAATGCACCAGTTAAATTTGCAAGGCGACAAGTATCTTCTAATGAATAATTATGAGTTATAAAATAAGTAAAAGCACCATGAAAAATATCACCTGCGCCTGTAGTGTCTAAAGCTTTAACTTTAATACTAGGTATTATCTTATATTCATCAGCAATTTTTGTAAAACAACCTTTATCCTCAAGTGTAATAACAACAATATTATTAAAGTCTGCAGTTAATTTTTTATGAATCTTAATTAAACATTCAATACTACCATCATAAGGTATTTTAGTATAATCTAAAGCGAAATTTTTAGAACAAACAAGATAATCAACATAAGGACACAAATTAACTGTACTAGTTTTAAAACTACCAGCATCAATTATTTTTATAGCATTTTTATTATTAAGAAGTATTTTTTTACTCATAACTTCCTCTTCACCATCTACCAAAATAGCATCATATTTATTATTATTTTCAATACTACATTTTTTTATAAATTTACCCTGACTAGTCAATATAGTCCTACTTGCATTAGTAGAATTTGCAATTATAAAGCTAAGCATTGTTTCCATATCATCGACAAGTTCCAAATATGTTGTATCAACACCTACATCAACAAATTCATTTTTAATTTTTTTACCATAATAGTCATTACCAACAACACCTTGAAATGATACATTTTGACCCCAAAGGGCTAATAAATAACCAGCATTACTAGCCGGTCCACCGCCACAACCAATATGTTCATCAACACGATATTTATTGTTTTCTTCTGGATATTTATTTAATCTAAAAGTAATATCATAAGAAGCATGACCAATACATAAATATTTCATACTATCACCTCTAATAGTATAACATTTTTTTTTAAAAAATATATAAAATTTTTAAACTAAATATGAAAACACATAATTATAATCATTTTACAACCTATAGACACAAAATATAAATATTTGTTATACTTAAAAAGGTGATATTAATGAAAAAAAAGAAAAAATTAACAAAAAAACAAGTTATTATACTTATTATAATTACAATTATTTTAGGTATTATATGCTATTTTAGTGCAACAGAAATAACTAAATCAATAATTGATCACAAAACAATGGAAGAAAAAATGAAAAATGATAATTTCTCAAGTTTAACTAAAGTAGATACCGTTGATAATATTACTCTTACTGATTTAATTAATAATTTTAACAAATTAAGTGATAGTGAGATAAATTTAAACAGCATTACAAATAATAGAATTACAATAAATAATATAGAAATATACTTTTATCTTAAAGACAATAATATAAATATAACAAGTATCAACTTTAATAATAAAACCAGTAAAGTAAAAGAAATAATCAGCAATATGATAATTGCCAATAATAATAATATTAGCAAAGAAACTACTAACCTTATATATAATAAGGTATTTGAGACTCTAGGTAATACAACTGATAAAAATAGTAAGACTTCAGAATTTTTTCAATATCAAGGATTAGAATTTAGTTTAAAAGAATATAAAAATAATGACTACAAATATAGCTTTAGAATAGGTAGAATAACAGATTAAATACTAATATTATAAAAAGATAATGTTAAAAATATTACAGACATTATCTTTTTATAATAGTTTTATCACCTTAAACAAACCAAATTTAAGTTTTATTAGTATAATATTTTAAAAAATTAAAACTATTAACAAAATATTTATTAAAATCTAAAAAATGCCAATGTTTTAATTCAACAACATTGACATTATCATTTATCTTATAAAATTACTATGCACGTGAAACGTATTTACCATCTTTAGTACCAACCAATATATTTTCATCTTGTTTAATGAATAAAGGTACTTGGATAGTCATACCGGTCTCAAGTTCAGCATTTTTCATAGCACCGCTTGAAGTATTACCTTTTACAGCATCTTCAGTTTTAACTACTTTCATAACAATTTTATCAGGCAGATTCATTCCTAACATTTCACCTTCAAAAAAAGTAATTTCAACCTCTAAATTTTCTTTTAAATATTTTGTATCATCACCAATGATACTCTTATCAAGTTCTATTTGTTCATAATCTGACATACTCATAAAATAATACGTATCGCCCATACTATATAAAAATTGCATAGTTTTCTTATCAATATGAGCAGTTTCAACTTTAACACCGGCATTAAATGTTTTTTCAACAATTGAACCTGTTCTTAAATTTTTCATTTTAGCCTTAACAATAGCAGCACCTTTACCAGGTTTAACATGTTGACTTTCGATTATTGTAAAAATACCGCCTTCAAACTGTATAGTCATACCAGGCTTAAAATCATTTGAATTAACCATTCTTATACTTCCTTTCTTTTTACCAAAAACAGTCTAGTAATTACTAAGACTGTTATATATTATTTTTTCTCCTTATGAGTTGTGTGTTTACCACAAAATTTACAATACTTACTAATTTCCATTCTACCAGGTGTATTGTTTACATTTTTTTCTTCTCTATAATTCTCATTTCCACAAACTGAGCATACAAAAGTTTTCATTTGTCTATGTCCTATTTTCTTTGCCATAAGTTTTCCCTCCTTTTTCCTCTAGTCATTTTACCAAAAAAATTAAATTCAATCAACTATTTATTTAATTCTTTTAACAATTCAATAGTTTTACGCATTTCTTGATCATATTGAACCATTTCAATACCACCAAATTCATTCAAAAATTTATCAAGTTCCATTTGATATCTTTCAGCAAGACGTTTAGCTTCTTCCATTGCTTCATCTTCACTAACTTCAACTTTTTCAATATTCATAATTTCTTCAAGCATTAAACGATACAACACATTTTGATATGCTTCTTTTTCTAATTGACTTTTTAAATCCTTTTCAGTTGATTTAGTAACTTGATAATATAAGTCTAAGCTAATACCTTGCATAGCCATTTGTTGTTCAGTTCTTTTAAATAATCTCTCAACCTCTTCATTAACCATTTCCTCAGGTATATCAACTTCAACATTTTTAGATACAGCTTCAAGTAATCTATCAACGTAGTTATTTTCTTCTTCCATATCTTTATTAGCTTTGATATTAGCCTCTATTTCTTTTCTTAAACTCTCTTCATCATTAACCCCTTCAATACCAAGATCAAAGAAGAAATCTTCATCAAGCTCTCTTTTTTCTTTTGTTTTAATCTCATTAACTTTAACTTTAAAAACAGCTGGTTGTCCCTTTAAAGAGTCACTCATATAATCTTCTGGGAAAGTTACATTTATTTCTTTTTCTTCTCCTTGCTTCATACCAACAAGTTGTTCTTCAAAACCTGGAATAAAAGTATTGCTTCCTATTTCTAAAGAATAATTTTCTCCTTTACCACCATCAAAAGGAATTCCATCCTTAAAGCCTTCAAAATCAATGATTGCAACATCACCATTTTCAACCTTACCATTTTCATCCTTACTAACAAGTTCAGTATATTTTTCAAGTAAATGACCAAGCTCATGATCTATTTCTTCCTTAGTAACCTTAACCTCATTAGGTTTAACACCTAAATCTCTATATTTGCTAATTTTAACTTCTGGTTTAGTAATAATTTTAAATGTAAATACAACTCCATTATCATCAAGGCTCTTCAAATTAACCTCAGGTTGAATAACTGGAACTAATTTACTTTCATCTAAAGCTTTAGTATAAGCATCCTGTAAGACTAAGTCAGCTGCTTCTACTAAAAAATCCTTACCAAATTTCTTTTCATAAATATTTCTTGGACATTTACCCTTTCTAAAACCATCAACATTAACTTTCTTAACTTTTTCTTTGAAAGCTTTTTCTTGTGCATCTTCCCACTCTTTACCTTCAATTTTTATTTCAATTGTATGATAATTTTTTTCACTTTTTGTCTCTTTTTTATCCATATTTATTCCTCCAATATGCCTATTATATCTTATAAATATTTGTTTTTCAACTATTATTTTATAAACATTGCATCCCCAAACGAAAAGAATCTATATTTTTCTTTAACAGCTATATTATAAGCATTCAAAATATTATCTTTGCAAGCAATAGCAGATACTAACATTATTAAAGTTGATTTTGGTAAATGAAAATTAGTAATTAATCCATCTATACTTTTAACATCCTTACCAGGATAAATAAATATATCAGTAAATCCATGATCTTCTCTAAACTCACCAAATTTTTGATAAATAGTCTCTAAAGTTCTTGTAGAAGTAGTACCAACAGCTATAATTCTTTTTCCATTTTTTCTTGTTTTATTCAAAATATCAGCAACTTCACCACTTAAAGAATAAAATTCACTATGCATCTTATGTTTAGTAACATCTTCTACCTTAACAGGCCTAAAAGTACCAAGTCCTACATGAAGAGTTAAATAAACTATATTTATGCCTTTATCCTTTATTTTACTAAGTAATTCTTCTGTAAAATGCAATCCTGCTGTAGGAGCAGCAGCACTTCCTATTTCTTTTGCATATACAGTTTGATATCTATCCTTATCTTCTAATTTTTCATGAATATAAGGAGGTAATGGCATTGTTCCTAATTGATCTAAAATTTCATAAAATATACCATCGTAACTAGCTTTAAAAACTCTAATACCATCATCTTTAACTTCAGTACAAACTAGTTTTAACAAACCATTTCCAAAAGATACTATATCACCTACATGAATACGCCTTGCAGGTTTAACTAAAGACTCCCAAATATCTCCTTCTTTATTTTTCAAAAGTAAAACTTCTATAATTGCACCCGTTTTTTGCTTTTCTCCAATTAATCTAGCTGGTAATACCTTTGTATCATTTAAAACTAAAGTATCACCAACATTAAGATAATTTATAATATCAGTAAAATGCTTATGTTCTAAAGTTCCAGTTTTTTTATCTAAAACCATCAACCTTGAACTATCCCTTTTCTTTAGTGGTACTTGAGCAATTAACTCTTCAGGTAGAAAATAATCAAACTCTTCTAATTTCATAACTAAATCCTCCTATTAAAGTAAATTTATTATATTTTAATTTTGAAAACAAATTAACAAAACATTAAAAAAGAAACCAGTCCTATACTATAAAGGTAGGAAGTTTTCTTTTATACACGTTAGAACAATTAATTATTAGGAATCAAAATCCATTCCAAATAAGCCTCCCTGATAACTTATATTTAATTCTTTATAGGCTTTTTCAGTAACCATTCTACCTCTGCTCGTTCTTTTAAGATAACCCTCTTGTAAAAGATAAGGTTCTATAACATCTTCAATGGTTGTAGTTTCTTCACCAATAGAAGAAGCCAAAGCATCAATACCAACAGGGCCACCATTAAATCGCTCTATAATAGCTTTAAGTAATTGATGATCTGTCTCATCAAGACCTGATTTATCCACTTTCAATCTTCCCAAAGCTTTATCCATAACTTCTAAATCAACAGATTCTTTTTGATCGACTAAAGCAAAATCTCTAACACGTTTAAAAAGGCGATTAGCAATACGAGGAGTTCCTCTACTTCTACTTGCTAATTCTTTTGCTGCATCATCATCTATAGGCATACTCAAAACTTTACTAGTTCTTTTAATAATATCAGTTAACTCTTCCACAGTATAAAATTTAAGCTTAGAAATAATACCAAATCTATCCCTAAGAGGAGCCGATAAATCACCTGCTCTTGTTGTAGCACCAACCAAAGTAAAAGGTGGTAAATCAATTTTGATGCTACGCGAACTACCTTCTCCACCAATAATAATATCTAAAGTAAAATCTTCCATAGCAGGATAAAGTATCTCTTCAATATATCTAGGCATTCTATGAATCTCATCTATAAATAAAACGTCCCCTGGTTCTAGAGTTGAAAGTATTGCTGCTAAATCACCACTTTTTTCAATAGAAGGGCCACTAGCTGTTTTAATATTAACCCCTAACTCTTTAGCAATAATAAAAGCAAGCGTAGTTTTACCAAGTCCTGGAGGACCATAAAGTAAAACATGATCCAATACCTCACCTCTAATCTTACTAGCCTCTATAAAAACTCTAATATTTTCTTTCACCTCAGCCTGTCCTATATATTCATCTAAAACTTCAGGTCTAATTGTATTATCAACTACCTCATCATCTTTTAATTCTTCACTTGATAAAACTCTTTCTTTCATTAAATCACCTGCTTAAAAATAGTTTTAATGCTTCCTTAACCTGTTCTTCAATAGATAATGACTTATCTATCTTTAATATAACATTCTTAATTTCCTTATCCTTATATCCAAGACCTACTAGAGCCTCCCTTAACTCTTCACTAGTATCTTTAACCATTTCATCATCAACAATAATATCAAGTTTCCCCTTCAAATCAAGAATTATTTGCTTAGCAAGTTTCTCACCTATTTTAGGAAATTTTTTTAAATAAAGAATATTTTCCCTATTAATAGCATCACTAATACCACTAATAGATCCAGTCGCAATAATGGGCAAAGCCATTTTAGGACCAAGGCCTTTTACATCAATAAGCTTTAAGAAAAGTTCTTTTTCTTCCCTAGTTTTAAATCCAAAAAGACTATGTTCATCTTCCTTTATTTGTTGATATACATACACTTTATATTCAACATTTTCCTCAAATGCAAAAGGATTAGGTGTATTTATAAAATATCCTATTCCATTATTTTCCAAGATAATAGCATTAGATATTACTTCTTTTACTGTTCCTATAATATAACTATACATTTTATTAATCCTCTTTTAAATTAGAATAAACGTCTTGAACATCATCGATGTCCTCTAAAGCCTCTATTAAATTATATACTTTCTCTTTAGTTTCCTCATCAAGACTTATCTCATTACTTGGAACAAAAGTAACTTCACTAGTTAAAAATTCTGAAACGCCTATATTAGATAACGCATCTTTAACAGCAATAAACTTATCACTTGGAGTAGTTATAAAATAAGTATCGCCTAAATTTTCTACATCTAAAGCACCAGCATCAAGGGAAGTAAGCATTACTTCATCTTCATCATAATCAGAAGGTATACCAATTAATCCTTTACGTTCAAATAAATAACTAACTGAGCCATCTGTACCTAAATTACCACCACGCTTTGTAAAAGTACTACGTACTAAAGATGCCGTTCTATTACGATTATCAGTAAGGCAATCAACCATAATAGCAACACCTCCAGGGCCATATCCTTCATATCTTATGCTTTCATAGTTTTCTCCTTCACTAGCTCCTTTAGCTTTATCAATAGCCTTCGAAATATTATCTTTAGGCATATTTGCAGCTTTAGCCTTTTCTACTACTAATCTAAGTGATGCATTACTATCAACATCAGGTGTACCATTTTTAGCAGCTACATAAATCTCTTTGGCAAGTTTTTGAAAAACTTTACCACGTGCAGCATCAATTAACCCTTTCTTTCTATGAATAGTAGCCCATTTTGAATGTCCACTCATATTATTACCTCCTCTTCTTACCAGTATATAATATCATATTTATTATATTTATTCTAGCTTTAAATATAAAATAATGCTATGATTATTTAAAGGTGTTAAATATGAAACAATATATTATTAATGAAAAAAATAAAATTAAATTCAAAACAGTAACAAAATTTAAAGATAGAATAAAAAGTTTTAGATTTTATCTTTATCCTATTAAGGAAGGACTATGTTATCCTAAAAAGAAAATGATTAATACATATTTCATTTGTCAAAAATTAGATATTGTTGTTACAGACAAAGAAAATACAATATTAGCAATTTACCATAGTATTAGGACAGAAAAATTTATAAGGCCCAGATTAAAAGCATATTATATCTATTTATTACCTAACGAAAGCACTAAAGGATTGATAAAAAATACAAAACTAAAAATTGTCTCAAAATAAAAATAAGTAATATAAACTTATTTTTATTCCATTATTTGAAAATGATTACCAGAATCAAGATAAAGAATTCCCTTTTTACCATCAAGTTGAGGCAAAACATCATTATAATAATTTAATCTTTCAAATTTAGTAATAGTCATATAAACACTATTACCATCATCCATATAAAGCAAAAATCTATCTTTATCATATTCATTTGGATCGTATTTAATTTCACTAATTTTTTCCCTAATACTCAAATCTATTCTTTTAAAATATTTAATAAAACTTTTCAACTTATTATCTGGTATTTCATTAATTAATCTAGGAATAGCATAAGGTAACACTTTATCTAAAGTTATTTCTTTTTGATTTTCTAAAACATATTTTCCATTATCTTCTCGTTTATATAAAATTTGATATTCTTCTACCACTACTTCTATAATATGATAAAATTGTCTATCTATATCAACACTTTTAATAAGAGGATTTTCACTTATATTTTCTTTCATAGTTATATTCAAAGTTTTATAAAAGCTCGGATAGTCTGTAAGTCCTGCTAAAGATATTATTTCATCATCACTTAGTACTTCATTTCCAGTTATTATTATATTTTTTACTTTGGTATCAAGAATAAAAAGAAACAAAAATACTACTATAGCAATTATGATAATAAATATTAAAAAAGGTAATAATCTTAGCTTTTTTTTCTTGATTACTTTTTTCATATCTACTCCCAATTTACAAATTCTTGTTCAACTTTTAAATCAATACCATAGTGTTCTTTAACAGCATCATGCACAAATAAAATTAAATCATGAATATCTTTAGCACTAGCATTTGCTTTATTAATTACAAAATTAGCATGAACCATGCTAACCTCAGCCCCACCCTTTGTCAATCCTTTCAAGCCAAGATCTTCTATTAATTTACCAGCAGGATCGCTATTTTCAGGATTTCTAAACACACTACCAGCACTAGGATAAGCTAAAGGCTGTGATTTAAGTCTTCTATTTCTTCTATCTTTTACTATTTCTTCTAAAGCCACTTTATCACCCTTTTTTAGACTAAGAAAAGCTTCTAAGCAAATATAATTAGGGTGTTTTTGTAAAAAACTACTACGGTAATGAAAATCCATTTCCTCATTAGTTAATGTTATTATCTTAAGATCATCAGTTAATACCTTTACATTTCTAGTAATATAACCCATATCACTTTTATATGCACCAGCATTCATATAAATAGCTCCACCAATAGTACCAGGAATACCACTAGCAAATTCAAGCCCTGCCAATCCCCTTTTTACTGATTCCTTAGCAACTTTCATTAAAGAAGCTCCAGCTCCACACCTTACTTTATTATCAATAAATTCTATTTTATTAAATTCATCTAATTTAATTAATATGCCGTCATAGGTTTTATCACTAAATAATACATTACTCCCATTACCTAATACTTTGTATTTAATATTATACTTTTTAATTAATTTACATAATAAAACTAATTTATCAATATTTTTGGGATAAATAATAGCTTTTACTAATCCTCCCACTTTATATGTAGTATATTTACTAATAAAAACATCCCTTAAAACTTTACCTACATCGTTTTGATCTACTTCTTTAAAAAATTCATTCATCTCATTCATTCCTTACTAATTCTATAATTTGCTTATATATACGAGTTGCACTATCATCTACTTTTCTTTTAAGTAAAGCATCTTTCATGTTTTTTAATTTATCTTTATCATCAATAATATCATCTATATTTTTTATTAAACTTTCTTTATTGAAATCTTCCTCTTTTAATATAATACATGCTCCTTCATCTTTCAATGCTTTAGCATTTATATATTGATGATTATTAGTAACATAAGGACTTGGAACCATAATGGCTGGTAAACCTATACTAGTAATTTCTGATATTGTACTAGCACCACTTCGAGTTACTATTAAATCAGCATCTTTCATATATCCAATTAAATTATTCAAAAAGGGCATCAACTTAACATTATCACTCAATTTAATATTCTTATATTCATCATAATAATTATTACCAGTTATTAATAATACTTGATAACTTTTATTTTTAAAAAGTGGTAAAACTTCTTTAAACTTATTAGTCATTGTTAAAGATCCTAAAGACCCCATAACTATTATAACTAATGGTTTATCTTTTCTAAAACCTAATGAAGTCTTACTAATTTTTTTTACATCTTTTATTTGTTCACTTCTAGGATTACCTGTATATATAACTTTATCTTTAGGAAAATAACTAGCACTTTCTTTAAATGAAATTAAAACTTTATTCGCATATCTTGATAAAAATTTATTAGAAAGACCAGGAATAGAATTTTGTTCATGAATAATAGTCTTTATCTTTAATTTACTAGCAGTATAAATAACAGGTGCACTTATATAACCGCCAAAACCAATAACAATATCAGGATTGAATTTTAAAAGTTCTTCCTTAGCTTTTTTACATGACTTAAAATATGTCTTTAAAACTTTTATATTTTCAAAAAGATGTTTTCTATTCAAACCAAGCATTTCAATACCAACATATGGAATGTTTTCTTTTGGTATAATATCTTTTTCCATTCTATTGGTTGTACCTATATATAAAATTTTTGCTGTCTTATCTTTTTCTTTTATCTTATTAATAACGGCTAAAGCTGGAAAAATATGGCCACCTGTACCACCTGCTGTTATAACTATTTTCATATTTTTTCTCCTCCCTATTAATTAAGATATGTCTTTAATTTAGTTTTTATTATATTCCAAAATTAATCCTTCAAACTCATTTTTTATTTCTTCAAGTCTTTTTTCTGTTTCAGCTTCAAATCTTGCAGTTAAATTAGGACCTGTGTTACTAGCCCTTACACTAGCCCAGGAATCATCAAAAGTAACTCTAACACCATCAATATTAATGTAATTATATTTCTTCTCCTTACAATACTCTTCAACTTTATCTACAACTTTATTTTTCATCTCATCAGTACTTTTATATTTCATTTCAGGAGTTTGATAATACCTATTAATACCATCAAGTAACTCTTCTACTGTTTTATTAGTATTAGAAAGAATTTCAAGTAATCTAAGACCTGCATAAATGCCACTATCAAATCCCAAAAACTTATCTCTAAAATAAAGATGTCCTGATAATTCTCCACCAAAAGGTAAATCCAATTCTTGTACTTTCGCTCTTGTATAAGAATTACCAGTTCTATAACAATATGGAACTCCACCTAATTTAATAATTTCGTCTTCCAAAGATTTACTACATTTAATATCATATAAAAATGTTTTATTACTTACTTTGTTAATAATATCTCTTATTATAATTATCATATAGTAATCAATAGGAATAAAGTTACCTAAATTGGATATTATCCCTACTCTATCTCCATCACCATCGAATGCAAGTCCAACATCTGCTTTTTTATCCTTTACTATTTGTTTTAACTCTTCTAAATTACTCTCAATAGAAGGATCTGGATGATGATTTGGAAAATTACCATCACTTTTTCCATTAATAATGCTATAAGAAACATTAAGTCTTTTAAATATATCATCCAAAAATAGCGAAGTAGTCCCATTACCAGGATCAAGAACCACTTTAATTTTTCTTTTACCAAAAGTTAATTTATTAGTTAAAGCATTAAAATAATCCTCTTTAACATTTTTCTTTGTAATAGAACCATCTGCATAGTAGAAATTTTTCTTCATAATATAATTATAAAAATCTTCTATTTCTTTTCCTTTAGCATTTTGATAATTTTCAAAAGCAAATTTAAACCCATTTTCATCTTTAGGATTGTGACTTGCAGTTATCATAATCCCACTATCTATTTTTAAATTTATGCAAGCAAAATAATACATTGGTGTAGTAGTTAAACCAATATCCACAACATTTAAGCCAGTTTCTATTAATCCTTGAATTAAAGCTTGATGTAAATCAGGTGATGACAATCTATTATCATGTCCTACAACACATTTACTCTTGCCTAAATCATGCAAAACACTACCAAAACCAAGCCCTATTGTATAGGCTAAATCTATATCAATATCTTTATCAACTACACCCCTTATATCATAACCTCTAAATATATATTTATTAATATTCTCTTTTATTTTCATATTTTCTCCTTTTATTGTTTTTTTCTTAATTATAGCATATTTTGTCAATACATTATTTAGATTTATTTATTTAGTACATAACTTTACAATCATTTTTTATTTTGTGTTTTTTTTAAACTATATCTTTTTAACTTACTTAAAGGATTACTATAATCACTTAATTTAATTTCAGGAAATGCATTTAACATATGTCGAATAAAGAAATTAATTTTAATATCCCTTTTCTTAGCCAATTCTTCCCTAATTATTTTAGTAATCTCCAAAGTTACATCCCTACTTTTGAATTTAATAGTAGAAATTTTTACTTGATATAAAGTACTTATTGTAATGATAACATCAACAATAAAGATAGTAAAACAAGTAAGAGATATAGCCCTCAAAGCTACTATAGGAATTTTTCCTATTAAAAGCATAACAAAAGGATTAATTAAATAACAAAAAGCTACCCCACCAATACCAAAAAGAAAAGAATTAAAAAGACAAACCCTACCTTCAATATTAAATTTTCGGTCGCTATAATCCCACCATCTAGCTTTAAATATTTTTTCTAATACATAACTTGTAATATATTCAACTAAAGAACAAACAAAAGCACTCATAACAAAAACAGTAAAAAAATCAGATTTATATTTTATAATAAATGATCCCATTAAAAGACAAGATATCCCATAAATTGGTAAATATGGTCCTAAGAAAAATCCTCTATTTAAAATTAGTTTTTTTTCTCTAATACTACAACTAATAATTTCCAAAATATATCCAATAAATGAATATATTATAAATAAAAGAAAAATATAACAAAAATTATTTAACATACAATCTACCTATCCTATAAACATACCTAAAAGAAGTAAAAGTACACCACTAATAATCCCAATAAGTGTCGTCTTTTTACTGGTTGTCCTTTTTACCTTAGGATATAATTCAAAAATTATAATATATAAAAGCATACCTATTGTTAAAGATAACAAAGAACCTATAAGTGTATCACTAACAGAAGTTATATTAAGTAAATATAGTAAAACTCCTCCTAAAAAACTAGAAAGAAATAAAGACAAAATACAAAATATAAATTTGCCATTACTTTTCTCATTGTTTAAAGTAGTTGTAACAATAATACCCAAAGGAACATTATGTAACCCAACTCCAATTGCCATCATTATACCAAGGCTAATATCATTAGCACTTGTAAGATAAATAGCCATTCCTTCAACAAAATTATGGATAATTAAAGCAATAGTGGCGAGTAAACCAATATGAATTATATTCTTTTTTTCTTCTTGTCTAGTCATTTTACCATTTTCATGCTCTGGCACTAAATCATCAATTACCTTAAATATTAAAAGGCCAAGAGATATAAATAAAATAAATATATATATATGACTAATTCCAAGATGTTCTATCGCTTCACCCAACAAATCAATAATTATTAGCATTGATAATAAAGACAAAGCAAAAGCAAAAATAAAATCTAAAACTTTTTGTTTTTGTTTTAAAAAGAAAGATATAATAACACCTATAATTATAAAAAAGCCTAAAAGAAAAGTCATAAATAAAGCAAGTGTATTACCCATTTAAATCACTCCTTAAAATAGCAAAGTTAAAATAACAACTACTGCTAATAAAATACGATATATCATGAAAATTTTAAAATCATGTTTTTTTAAATATTGTAATAAAAATTTAATACATATTAATCCTGTAATAAAAGATACAAGAATTCCTAAAATAAAAATTGTGGAATTTGTAGTAATCAAAGAAATTGTACTATCTTTAAAAACTTGAAGAACGCAAGCTCCCAATACAACTGGTGCAGATAAATAAAAAGAAAATTTAGCCGCACTTTCCCTATCCACTTTTAAAAACCTTGCACTAGCAATAGTAGTACCACTACGAGAAAAACCTGGTATAAGTGCAAATATTTGTGAACAACCAATAACTAAAGCATCTTTAAATGAAATTTCTTTAGTATTTTTCTCTTCTTTGCTTTTTTTATCAACCAAATAAATTATAACACCCATAACAATCAAAGCTATAGATATTAATAAATAATTAGTTCTAATAGCTTCTTCAATTATATCTTCAAAAAGCACGCCCACTATAGCAGCTGGAATAGTAGCAACTATTATCTGGAAAAAAAGCTTTCCATCACTATCATTTACACCTTTAGTTAACCCTTTAATTACCATATTTAAAAAATCTTTAAAAAAGAAAACAGCAATAGCAAGTAATGTTCCTAAATGAAGTGCTAAATCAAAACACAAAGCTACTTTAGTAGACATACCAGCACCAACACCAAAAACATCCCTAAAAATAATTAAATGTGCACTACTTGAAATAGGCAAAAACTCTGCAATTCCTTGAATTATTCCTAAAACAATAGTATTAATAATATCAGCCATAATTAACCTCTTTTCTAATAAATAAATTATAGCAAAAAAATTAAAGAAAAAAAAGATAATAAAAAGTACTTAATTAAAATTAAGTACTATTTTTCAAAACTAGACATTATAAGAGGAACAACATTTTTCTTACGAGATACACAATCTTGTAAATATTCACCTTGCTCTATTTCTCTATCATAAGCCATTCTAATAATATCTACACCTTTTCTATTATATAATAGATAAGAACCATTCTTAATAATATCAGTTATATATAAAGCTATTAAAGAATAATTATTAGCCTCTGCTTCTTTATCTAAAATATTTAAATATGAATCCATATCTTTTTTAATCTCTTCAAAATTAGTTGTAAAAAATTGACCAATACCTAATGTTTTATCATCAACTGTATATAGTTTAAAATCATTATACAAAACATCTTCATAACTCATTCCATCAAGTGATGTTCCGGCCTTAATTAGATTTAGACCATATTCTTCATAATTAACATCAGCAATAATTGCTAATTCCTCTGCTGTCTTCCTATCTAAATCAGTAGTTGTAGGTGATTTCAATATCAACGTATCTGACATTATTCCAGATAACATCATACCAGCAATTTTTTTAGGAATAGCTATATTTTTTTCTTTATATAATTGATAAATAATCGTATTACTAGATCCTACAGCCATATTTCTAAAATTAATAGGACTAGCAGTAGATAAACTACTAAGATTATGATGATCAACTATTTCAAGAATTTCAGCTTCATCTAAACCTACAGCACTTTGTTTTTCTTCGTTATGATCAACTAATATTACTTTTTTAGGATTCTTTGAATCTAAATCTGTAATTTTTAAAAGTCCTAAACACTTACCAGTCTTTGACTCAATCACAGGATAATTAGTATGTCTTAATTTTTTATTAACATCTAAAATATCGTCAACAAAACTATTTTCATCAAAATAAACGGCATCTTTAGTATTTTTTTTAATTGTTTTAATATAATTAGATAAACTAACAAACTTAGCAATATGATAAGTATCATAACTACTTCTAATAATATTTACACCATTTTCTTTAGCAAGTTCTATATGCTCATCTTTAATATCAGCATGCCCTGACAAAATTATCATTTTCACCTTAGATTTAATAGCATATTCTATAACGCTATGACGGTCTCCTACTATTAATATGTCTTTGCTACTAAGTTTCACTGTATTAATAAAAGTAGTACTACGATATGACGCTGCTAATATACTGCCAATTATTTCATTATCTACTCTATTTATCACTTCTGCTTTTAAAACATTAAGTAAATTATCATAGCTAGTCTCTATAGTTTCTAAATTAGCATCAATAAAAATATGAGCTAAATCTTTAATAGTAACTATTCCCTTAAATTCACCTTCATCATCAACAATAGGAACACCAGTTAAACCAGCATTTAGCATATACAAATAACTATCATAAATAGACTTATTTTGATTTAAATAATAACCCTTATGATAATTAATATCTTTTAATTGTAACTTTACATCATTTAAATACTCTGGCTCACTTACTTTAAAATAATCAATTGCATATTTAGTTTCCTTATTAATAGCACTAAGTATTCTAGGTTCTGCATCAAAGCCTAATTGTTTTTTTAAATAAGCATAGCTGATAGCCGCACTTACAGAATCTGTATCAGGTTTACGATGACCAAAAACATAAATTTTTTCCATAATATCCCTCTTTCTACTTGTAAAGTATATCATATTAATAAATATTTGCCAATTTATTTTTTACTTTCTATACATAATATAATAAATCATATATAAATATTATTCATTTAAAATTTCTCCTAAAACTAAAAAACAACCATCTTTGGTTGCTTCTATAACAAAATTTAAATAATTTAAATACAAATTATAAGTGGTGCGGGTAACAGGAGTTGAACCTGCACGTCTAAGACACTAGATCCTAAGTCTAGCGCGTCTGCCAATTCCGCCATACCCGCAATAATGGTGGACCCTGATGGACTCGAACCATCGACCGTCCGGTTATGAGCCGGATGCTCTAACCAACTGAGCTAAGGGTCCATATTTGTAATTGCTATTTAATAGTAGCATAAATTTTAAACTTGTGCAATAGTTTTTAAAAAAAAATCAGTGAAAAAATAAATCTTTTTATAATATTATTGCTTTATTACTTAGCAAATAAAAAAATAATCACTAAGTGATTATTTATTAAGCATATTTAACAAGTTGATTTTAAAAACATCTTTTTCAGGATGTGATTTTGAAATCATCACACCCTTATAAGTAGTCAATTCAGCCATGTGTCCCTCGTTCAAAATACCTTCAGGTGTAATATTAGTCAATAAAATAACTCTCTTATCAGGATATACTGTATAATGAACTCTAATCTCACCATGTACTTTTGCAAATAATTCATCTGTTGGTAATTTAAGTTCATAATTAACAGTACCAGCTTTTTGATCCTCACTAACCTTTTCACCTAGAAAATGACCACGTCTTAATTCTGGATAATATTCAAATGTTAATTTTTTATAAGCTAACATGTTATATTTTCTAACAGAACGCTCTCTTTTTCTAAAATCATTCTCATCCAAATATTCAAATATAAAACCTTTCTCCATAGCATAACCCCCTAAATTCAACCCCATATGTTGAAGATGTCTATATTATACTACAAAAAACCTATTTTGTCAAATTTTTCTTTCAAAAAGGACAAATATTTACAAATATTTCATCAATAATAGAGTATAAATAACAACTAGTAGGTTTCCCTAACTTCTTCTCAATTACTTCCTTATAACCATTCAACTGATTAAAATAATCATTATCCTTAGTATTTTTTAATTTATAATCTATAATAATAGCATTACTATCCCCTACTAATAATAAGTCTATTTTACCATGATAAATTTTATTACTCTTTGTATAAATAAATTCATATTCTTGATACTTTTTATAATCTTTATACTTCAACATAAACTCACTATTTAAAAATTTATTTAATTTTTGTTTATAATAGTTACCTTCTATAAATGGTAATTTATTATTATTAAAATCAATTCTTTCAAATAAAGTATGAACATTACGACCTATTTCTAACAATTTTAACTCAACATCACTTTTTTCTAGTAAAGATTCTTTATGATAAGTTTCCTTTTCTATTACGGTTTTATCATAAATTGATGGCACAATTCCTAAACAATTTTGACTATCAAAATTATTTTTAGAAACTAACCTTTTTACCTCTAAGTAAGCTTTAGAAATATCTTTAATATTGTCTATCTCTTTTATTTTATCTCTAAATAAAGAATAAACACTATTAACCATCTTTGCAAAATTACTATAATTTAGTCTTTCAAAATTATTAACTATATCCCCTAATTCTTTATCATTAGAGATATTTGGCATAACAATAATCATTTTTTCCCTTGCTCTAGTTAATGCAACATATAAAAGCCTAATTTTCTCACTTATATCAGCTTCCCTTAATTTTTCTAATGCAAGAGTTTTTGTTATTAATTTATTAGATGAGTCTACTTCATCAATAATTATTCCATATTTATTATCAAATAAGACATTACTTTTATATTCATCTTTATTAAAATCTTTATAAAATCCTGCAAAATAACAAATAGGATATTCAAGACCTTTAGATTTATGAATAGTCATAATCTTGATACTATTACTATCCTCTTTACTAATAGCAAGCTTTATCTCTAGTTTTTCATTACTTATTTTTTCCAGATAATCACTAACATCTAATATAGTATAATTACTATTTTCTAAATTAATTATCAAATTATAAAAATATTCCATCCTACTAGACATAATATCAACATTACCTATAAAAACAAGTTTAGAAGTATAATCTAATTTCTCTAACACTTTTTCTAAATAAATTATAGGTGTTAATATTTCATAATTAGATAATATTTCTTTAAATAAATTAAAGACACTACTATCCTTATATGTATTATTAACAAGACATTTATATATTTCTTCATCAGAATATGAAAACAAAAAGCTTCTTGCTAAAGATGTAAATGCCAATTTAAATTTAGTATCAAAATTATTAGTAATGATTGATCTAGCCATTATAAATATATTCTTTAGAAGAGCGAGATCACTACTACCACTAGTTTTTTCATCTTCATATAACGTAATAGGTAAATGTAAATATTCAAATATTTGTTTATAAGTTGTAAAGTCAGTTGCTCTATCTAACAGTATCACAAAATCCCTATATTCTATTTCTCTTAAAATATCTAAATCTTTATCGTATACTAAATACTTACTATTAATCTTTTCTTTTATATCACTTGCTATAATAAATGCTTCTTTTTCTAATTTACTATACAATTTATCTTTATCATCATAAGTATATATTTCTAAATAATTATTAGATTTAACTTTAGCCTTTTCCTGATAAGTCATATTGCCAAATATCATAGCATGACCCTCATTATAACTAGCTCCACCTAAAAAATCATCCATAATATGACTAAAGAAAAGATTTATATCTTCTAATACTTCTTTTCTACTTCTAAAATTTTTAGCAAGATCAATAACATGCCCACCAATATTTCTTTTATAATTATCATATTTATCTTTAAAAATAGAAGGATTTGCATTACGGAATCTATAGATTGATTGTTTAATATCACCAACCATGTAAACATTATTATTTGCTATATAGCTAATAAACTCTTCCTGAATATCATTAGTATCCTGATACTCATCTATTAATATTTCATTAAAAGATTTTTTCACTTCTTCCCTTGCTTCTTTATTTTCTTTAACAAGATTAATGGCTAATTTTTCTATATCCATAAAAGTATAATAATTATTATCAAGCTTATATTTATTAAATCTTTTATTTAATTCATTAACTAATTTTAATATAATATATATATAATCTTTAGTTTTAATAATACTATTTTTAATATCATCTAAAGATTCATAAATAAGCAAATCTTTAAATTCTTTTAAAAGTGCTACTAAATTATCCCTAATTTCTTTAGAATCACTATCTACTCCACTTCTTGCTTTAGGTAGTGACACTATAATATTATTTCTTAACTCTTCATATGTATTAGATTCTAAAAACAATTTAAATAATTCCTCTAATTGCTCCAAATATTTACCAGAAGTTAAACTTCTAAGTTCTTCATATAAATTAATAATATCATTCTTTTTATTATTTAATAGTCTTAAATAATCATCAATATATCCTTCTATTACATTTTCATTATAATACATAGTTATATAAGTATTAATAAACTCTTCCTTATTTAATTTTAATTCAAGAGTATTATCAAGCTCTATAATTCTTTTTTTTATTGTACTATCATCTTTTAAACAAAACTTAATAATTAAATTGCAAAAATCTTTAGGCCTTTTCTCATAATATTCAAGAAATATTTCATCTAATATTTCCTTTTTTGCAAGTTCTAAAATACTAGCTTCAGCAATATTAATATTTTTAGATAAATGCATAATATCAGCATACTTTTTAACTAAAGCTAAAGAATAAGCATCAAATGTTGTTATATAACTACTATCAAGTAAATCTAATTCAGATAACATATTATTATCCTTTAATTTTTTTCTAATTCTCTCTTTCATTTCCAAAGCAGCTTTATTTGTAAATGTCAAAATTAATAATTCATTAATATGAATACCAGTTTTTATTTTTCTTAAAACACGCTCCGTTAAAACTGCAGTTTTGCCACTACCAGCTCCTGCACTAACCAAAATATTAGAACCCTCTAAATCAATTGCTAATTGTTGTTCTTCGGTAAATTTAGGCATTTATTCATCACCTTCTCTTTTTTCTAAATAAACATAATCTAAAGCATCTACAAAGCACACCTCTTTAAAAGGACAAAATTCACATGAAATATTTTTATTATTTACTATTTTAGGAGAAATAACAAAATTATTATTTTCAATTATTTTAAGAGCCTTATCTAAAGCTTTATCAATGCTATTTAACATTTTTTCTAAATCCTCTTCATTCAAAACTTTACTTCTTGATGATAAATTACCATTTTTAGTAACACTTAATCCTTTAACAAAAGAATCATTTTCATAATCTTCATCTAAATAAGATAACAAAACCTTATCATCTGTTGTATAACCAACTAAACGCAAATTCTTTTTTCTATCAATCTCATCTTTATAGTTTTGTAATAAGAATTGATAGAAAAAGCCAATAAAAGTAGGATTTTTAAATAAATTACTTTTATTAACTAAATAAATATATAACGGAAGTTGTAAATATAATCCATCTTCTAAATAATCTAAATTTAAAGTAGCATTACCAGTTTTATAATCAAATACTGCATAATAAGTTTTATCATGAAAAAATTTAAATAATATTTTATCTATAAATCCCTTTAAAATAGCATTCTTATTAAGGACTATTTCTAATTTTCTTTCACCATAAAATTCTGTTAAAAAACTACGTTTTTCCAATTCTTTATTATTAATAATAATATCCTTCAATTCTTTTTTTAATCTTTCAAAAATAAGACTTTCTCTTTTATCCAATTGATTATTATTCAAAGCCTTAGATAAAGATATATCAAACGAAAAATCATTATCATAACTATCTTTTAAAACACTATGAAAAATATTACCTATTTTAGTACTGAAATTTTCGTCAAAATTATCCAGTTTTAATATATATTTTAAATAGTATTTAAAAGGACATTTCGCTAAATCATCCAAACTAGAATAAGATAAACTATAAGGCACAATATCACGTTTTATACCCTTAAATTTATGGTTATAACTAGTATAAGCACTTGTATCGATATTTGAAATTAAAAAATCAAAGTCATTACCCTTTATATGATATTTATAATAATTATCTAAAAGAGAACTAACTTTATAATTATTAAACTTTTCACTATAAATATACTTATAATTAACTTCATCTATCTCTTTTAAGCCTAATTCATTTAACAAACTAGACTTAACATATTCTCCAGTTAAAGATGTTAATTTATAAGAAATAGTAATATTTTTAATAGTACCTAAAACTTTAATTAAAGCTTCTTTACTCAACTTATTTTTAATAATAGATGTATTTAAATTACATTTATTTTTTAAACTATCACTTAAATATTCTTCATCTTTATATATTTTAGGCAAATAATTTTGATTAAATCCCAACACAAATAAATATTCATCATCACTTATTAAATATGGTATATCCAGTGCTTCATTACAAACTTTAACTGCATCTATTAATTCAACATTATCAATATTAGTAGAACTAATTTTATCTTTTAATAAAAGGTCATAATATTGACTATTTTTAGCATATTCTAGTTCTTCCAATATATTTATAAGTTTTGATTTTAAAGTCAAATCTTTTATTTTACTAATATCCTTATCATGTAAATATTCTTTTATACTTATCAAAGAAATCATTTTACTCGTTCCTTTTATAGAAAACGGAATATCAAACATCTTAAAAATATCTTTTAATAAATAAGTATAACTACTATCTATACCTGCTAAATAAATTTTTTTATAACTAA
>CALVRG010000045.1 GCA_944358505.1 uncultured Bacilli bacterium
AATACTGAATTAGAAAGTGTTAATGCTAAATTAGAATTTATTAGAATGTTTAGAAATGTAAAATTAGAAAACAAAATTGGTAAGGATTACGAAGTAAAAGTTAATAGTGATGCTAATTATGATTTGATATTTAAAGTATTAAAGATTAATGATACCATGATAGTTCAAGAATCTACCAAAAATAAGATAAATGTTAAATATCAAGATTATGATTTAGATATTTATTATGAAGTAGTGCTTAGTAAGGAAGATTTAGAACTTAAACAAAAACAAATTGAATCATTAAAACAAAGTATTGAAAGACGTAAGAAATTACTAGCGAATGTTAACTATGTAAATAAGGCTCCGCAAGAATTGGTTGAAAAGGAAAGAAAGACTTTGGTGGAAGAAGAGGAAAAACTGGCAAAAATATTATAAAAACTTGCAAAAAAAAGAATGTGTGCTATAATTAAGTTGTATTAAATTGAGATTTGCTCATATAATACTAACGTAAGTCTTAAAGATTTACATAAAAAAGTCGGTGAACCCTACCATAGTGGGAGCTAAAAAAGTCGGTGAACCCTACCATAGTGGGAGCTAAAAAAGTCGGTGAACCCTACCATAGTGGGAGCTAAAAAAGTTTAGTGGCCTCTATTATGGGGCTGCTATTTTTATTTGGTTAGTATAAATACATTTTTTGGGGAAATCTCTTGATTAACAAATATTTGTTTGGTAAAATTTTATTTATCAGAGAATGAATGAAAAATAATAGGAGGATTATGAATAGGTCGTTAAAATTATATTTTATAGATGATAAATATGTTGATTATTTGCGGGAGTTTGATGATAAAGTCTATTATAATAAAAGGACAACTAGACCTTATGTAGGAGTAGTTTATACTTTTAATAAACACAATTATTTTGCACCATTATCTAGTCCTAAACCTAAGCACTTAAAGATGAATTCTAAGGCAATAGATGTTTTTAAGATTAATAATGGTAGACAAGGTATAGTAAATATAAATAATATGATACCGACTCCTAAAGAATGTTTAACTGAAGCAATTGCTAATACAGTTAATCCTATTTATAGAAACCTTTTGATTACTCAAACTTCATTTCTAAATAGTAATAAAAAGGCTCTTTTAAATAAAGTTAAACAATTTCAAAATAGATATAATAAGGGTTTATTGTCAAAAAATATATTAGATAGATGTTGTGATTACAGGCTTTTGGAATCTAAATGTCAAGAATATATAGATAAATATTTAAAGTAAGGAGTAATGATATGAAAGATGTAGTAATAATTGGGGCTGGTCCTGCTGGTTTATTTGCGGCCTTTGAACTAATCAGCAAAAATCCTAAACTTAAAGTTACTTTGCTAGATCAAGGATTCCTATCCAGCAATAGACATTGCCCAATGAATGAGAAAAAAATTCCTTGTGCTAATTGTAATCCTTGCAATATTATGGCAGGTTTCGGTGGTGCAGGAACATTTTCTGATGGCAAATTAAATTTTATTTCTAAACTTGGTAAAAGTAATTTATATAAATATATGAGTATCAGTGAAGCAGAAGAATTAATTGATTATACCGAAAGTGTATTTACCAAGTTTGGTATGGATAGTGATATCTATCCTAGCAATATGGATGAAGCTTTAAAAATTAAAGAAATGGTAGCTAGAAATGGTGCTAATTTATTAGTCATTAAACAAAAACATCTAGGTAGTGACAACTTACCTAAATATATTAGTGATTTTACAGAGTTTTTAAAAGATAAAGGAGTAGAAATATTAGAGTGCTGTGAAATACTAGACTATACTAAAGAAAAAGATTACTATAAATTGACTGGTAAGTTATATAAAAAAGAGTATAGTGTTAATGCTAAAAATATAATAATAGCTCCAGGGAGAACTGGAGCTAAATGGCTTCAAGAAATAGCTGATAAACACAATATTCCTTATGTATCGCAAAGTATTGAAGTAGGGGTTAGAGTAGAAGTACGAAGAGAAATACTAGAAAGCATTACTAGTACGATATATGATCCTAGTATATTTATTAAAACAAGGACTTATGATGATGAGATAAGAACATTTTGTACTAATCCGGGAGGTTATGTAACTAAGGAAAATTATTATGGTTATATTTGTGTCAATGGTCATGCTTTAAAATCTAAGAAGAGTAATAATTCTAATTTTGCTTTTATTACTAAAATTAGTTTAACGGAACCAGTGACAAACACTAGAGAATATGGCGAATCAATTGCCAAGATTGCTAATACTTTAGGTGGAGGTAAACCAATAGTTCAAATTCTTAAAGATTTAAAACGAGGTAGAAGAAGTACTGAAGCTCGTATTAATAAAGGATTTATTGAACCAACTCTTAAAGACTGCGTAGCAGGAGATTTAGCTTTAGTTTTACCTCACCGTATTATTACCAATATTTTGGAGGGCTTAGAAACTTTAGATAAGATTATTCCAGGAGTTGCTAATGATGAAACATTACTATATGGTCCCGAAATAAAATTCTTTAGTAATGAAATAGAAACTGACAATAATATGAAGTTAGATGGTGAAAATATCTATTTTGTTGGTGATGGAGCTGGCAAAGCGGGAAATATAGTTACTGCTGCAGCAACAGGAATAGTAGCAGCTAGAGATATTTTGAAAAAGTAGTAAAAATACTTGAATATTTTTAAGTGTTTTGTTATATTATATATGTAAGTGTTACCCATAGTGGTGGGTAGCATCTACTTGTTCTAGACGCTATTTTAGCGTCTTTTTTCCTTTATATTAGCAATTAAGCTAAGTATAATGATTATCATTACTAAATAAAATTCATTATCGTTCATGACCTCACTCTCCTTTCAAACCTGACTCCCAAGGTTCCCCCTGATAGCTGGAATCCAGCAAAGCAAAGTAGACGCTCCCACTAATGGGTAACAGTTATTTATTCTATTGTTAAATAAATATAAATGCAAGAAAAAAGAGTGCGACAAAATTCGACAACGAAATATATTGAAAAAATATAATTAATTTGTTATATTATAATTGTAAGTGTTACCCATAGTGGTGGGTAGCATCTACTAAAAGGTTGACGCTATTTTAGCGTCTTTTTGCTTGGCCTCTATTACTAAAAAGTATGAGTACCAGAATTATAATTACTTGACAAAATGTTTTGTCGTTCATTGCATCACCTCTTTCACTAAAGACCTCTCCCGAAGAAAACCCCCAGAAAAAATACAGTAATTACTAAAAGTTAGCAGACGCT
>CALVRG010000046.1 GCA_944358505.1 uncultured Bacilli bacterium
AAAGATTATAGCATAAGAAAAGAGTTATTAAAAGTTAAGTTTTCAATAACTCCTTATCTTTTATTCTGCTTCTATTAATCCATAGCCACCATTTTTTCTTTTATAAATGACAGCTTCTTTATTAGTATCAATATTTTTGAATAAATAAAACTCGTGTCCTAATAATTCTAATTGAAGTATAGCTTCTTCTTCATCCATAGGTTTTACTTCAATTTTCTTTCTTTTAATTATTTCTGTTTCTGAAGGCTCTTCCTCTTCTTCAATATCAATAAAGCTAAAATCTATTTTTGTTTTATTTTCTTTAGCTTTAATTTTAGTCTTATTCTTTCTAATTTGACGTTCCATTACGTCTATTGCTTTATCAACTGCTGCATAAAAATCTTCTTGTGTTTCTTCTGATCTAATAATGAAATTTCGAAGTGGAATAGTAATTTCTACAGTTTGGAGATGACCTTTTACTTTAACTAAAACATTTGCTCTGACATCATCACTTTTTTCTAAATACTTTTCTAACTTTTTTAGCTTTTCATTAATATAGTCTTTCATTGCTTTAGTTACTTCAAGTTTGTCTCCTCTAATAATTATTTCCATAATATCACCTTCCTTAGTATTAATATATCACAAAAGGGCAAAAAAACCAACTACTTTACTACAGCTGGTTCTTTTATTGGTGTTACATCTATTGCTTGGTATCCTTTATTAGTTTCTAATAATGTAAATTCTACATATTGACCCTCTTTTAAGGTTTTATAACCATCGCAATTTATAGTGGAATAATGAACGAATATGTCTTCATCTTCTTTGTATTCTATAAAGCCATATCCTTTCTCATTGTTAAACCACTTTACTTTACCGATCACTAACTCACCTCCACATCTTTTCTTACTTCTTGCTTAACTATTACTTATGATGTGGTTCTATTATAACAATTAGTATTTAAATTTATACTTTTTTTCTGTTAACTGTTGCTTTTAAGCTTTTAAAGAGGTAAGAATTCATTTAAACTTCGATTATTTAACTATAGCTGGTTCTTTTATTGGTGTTACATCTACTGCTTGATACCCTTTACTCGTTTCTAATAGAGTAAATTCTACATATTGGCCTTCTTTTAAGGTTTTATATCCTTCACAATTTATAGTGGAATAATGAACGAATATGTCTTCATCTTCTCTGTATTCTATAAAGCCATATCCTTTCTCGTTGTTAAACCACTTCACCTTACCGATCACTAACTCACCTCCACATCTTTTTATTCTTACCTCTTGCTTACTTCTTTTTTCAAATGATGTGTTTTTATTATAGCAATTATGTTTTGTTCTATCGTGTAAATTCCGTTAAATGTTATTTTCGTTCCTTAAACAGCAATTTTTATTAAAAAATATGTCGAAAATTCTTTTAAAATCTCTATTTTTACTGTTTACGGCTTTTATGTTTTTACATTAAATAATAGTTTATAATATTTTTAGCATAGGAGGTAGTATGAAAGAAGTATTTTTAAATCATACTATTAATTTTATTGCTGCTAATCAAAATGATTTAACTGAAGAAGATAAAGAAAAGCTTGCTTATGGATTAGAGGGAATTTATCTTACTATAACAAAAATGATAGTTATATTCTTAATTGCCTTTTTATTAGGCTTTTTAAAAGAATTTATCATTTCCTTAGTACTTTTCAATATTATTAGGTTCCCAGGTTTTGGTTTCCACGCTAGTAAATCAATAGTATGTCTTATTTCTAGTACAATTTTAATATTAGGTATACCTTATTTATTTTCAAATATAGAGATACCTTTAAGTATTAAAATTATTCTATGTGTAGTTTCAATAATTACATTTATTATATTTGCACCTGCAGACACACACAAAAGACCATTAACAAATAAGAAAAAAAGAACCATTAGAAAAGTCTGTACTTGTCTTTTGGCTCTTATATATAGTGCAGCGGTTATTATTTTTAATAATTATGAAATAAGTAATTTATTCTTAGCAGCACTTATGATTGAAGCAATATTAGTTTCTCCAATTATGTATTTGTTATTTGGTGAAAGTTACAATAATTATAAGAAGGTTTAAACATTTATGTTTAAATAAATTTTAAAAAAGAGGTGAAAATAATGAAAAAAAGAATGGCTAAAATTTTAGCAGCTGTTGCTATGTTAACTACTGCTTCTGCTAGTTTAGGATGCGTTTGGATTATCGCTGATGAACCTAAAGCACTAAAGAATATGGACTAAAAGAATTCGTAATTAATTTACGAATTTTTTATTTTACAATTATTTTTTGAACAAAGTAATTATTTAAAAACTTTAGATTGATATTTACCCATTTATTATTTTTTAGTATTTTACTTATAAAGTATAATCCTTTTCCTCTATTTTTTCCTTTAGTACTGAAACCTTTTTTATACATTTTTTTAATAGCTATAACTTTTTTATATGGATTTGATATAACAAAGTTTATACAATTATTGATTTTATATATTTCTATGGTCACATTTCTATTCTTACCACTCATCTTTTCTGCTTCTTCTATGGCATTATCTATACAGATACCAAGGATTATTGATAGTTGTTTTAATTTAGTATTTGTTATTTTTTTTAAACCATTTTTTGCACTATCACTAACTTCTATAACCATATTTATTCTTTTATTGTTTGCAACTGCTATTTTGTAATATAGTAGTCCTTTTAAACCACCTTTTGGAACATTTTTTAAAATTTCTATAGATTGTTGATCAACTGCTATATTTACATTAAGAATATCATCTATTTTATTTATTATTTTTTTGTTTTTTGTCATATCACGTATAATAGATAAACTGTTTTTTAATTCGTGTCGATATATTTGCTCCTCATCTATCCAATTTTCAAAATTTTGAACATAACTAAATAGAATTTCAAATTCTTCTGATAACTTATCATACTCTCCTTTTTCTGATATGAAGAAATAATATAAAATTAGTATTACTACCATACTTATTAATGTAATTGTATAATATAAATTAAATTCAAAAATTGAAGCAAAGTTATAGAATAGGAAAATTATTATAGTTACAGCTAATAATGATGCAATAACTGTAGTTACTGTTTTATTTTTTATTAAATTTTGAAATTTTATATTTAATATTTTAATTTTTGAAAATAGATATGCTAAAACACTTATTAACACATTATTTATAATACTAATATACCATAATGTTCTTAAATCTTGATAAGTGATAAAAAATGACCATATCGAAGTGATAATTATATCTATAATTAAGATAAAAAGTAAGGAATAGCTACATACAAGAATTGAAGTCCCAATACTTATTTTAAA
>CALVRG010000047.1 GCA_944358505.1 uncultured Bacilli bacterium
TGAACTTGTCAATAAAAAGTAGACAGTAAAAAAGAACTATTTAAACCCTAATTGAGTTCTATACTCAATTGGGGTTTTATAATTTAATGCATAACTTGGTCTATAATTATTATTATCATATATTATATCGTCAATAAAATCATTAACTGTGTTATAATTATTTATGTCAAAATCAATATACATTTCTTTCTTAATCCAGCCGTTTTTAGACTCAATTACTGGATTATCTGTAGGTGTACCAGCTCTTGACATTGATCTGGTTATATTGTAAGAATCAAATATATTGTTAAATGACATTGAGGAATATATAATACCTTGATCTGTGTGAACGATAGTTTCAAGGTCTTTATATCCTCTTTTTATTTTGTTATTTAACATATTTTCTACTGCTTTATTATGATTTAATACTCCGTTTCCATACATTGTTTCTCTAACATCTGAACCAACTATTTCATTATTAAATACATCTAAATAAAATGTCCAATCGTATTTTTTTCTTTTAAACCAAAATGAAGTGGTATCTGAAACAATTTTTTCAAAAGGTCTTTTTGTTTCCCAATTGTATCCAATTATATTTTCGTATTTAACTGATTCTTCACCTGGTTTCTTATATTTATAATGTTTTGCCTTTGATTTTATATTTAATATTTTACATACTTTGTGAACTAAATTATCCGATACTACCCACCCAACTTCACGTTTAATCATAGCGTTTATTCTATGATATCCATAACTTGGTTTTCTTTTATGAATATTTCTAATTAATTCACCTAAATCTCTACGATTTATTTCATATTGATTCAATATATCCTTAGTTTTTAACCATTTATAATAACCACTTCTAGATATGTTCATTACTTCACACAACGATTTAATCGAAAAATCTTTACTTAATATTTCAACTATTTCAAATTCTTTGTGTTTTATTTCTTGAATACTACAATTGAACCATCTCCTTTCACAAGGTATCCTTTTTTTAATCGCTCATTCTCAATTCTTAATTTCATATTTTCATATTCCAATTTTTCTTCTCGATTCTTAAAATTTCTTTTAGAATATAATTTAGCTAGTGGATTTCCAGGCTTTTTCTTATTTTCTAAACCTTCCATTCCATGTTCTTTATATTTTCTGAGCCATGTACTTAACATACCATTACTTATACCAGTTCTTCTTGTTACTTCTCCAGAAGTTAGCTCATAATTTAATATTGGTTTAATTGCTATATATTTTTCTTCTGCTGTCCAATACTTATTTTTCCCACCTTTAGGTCGTCCTTTTGCCACATTATCATCTCCTTAATCTAATTTTATCAAAACAAAAAAGTAAACACATCTTTTTTTGTGTCTACTTTTATCTTACAACTTCAATTAAATTTCTTCTTTTTTTGCTATTTCTGTAGTTATTACCAGTTGCATATTTTTATCTTTCTTACTACAAGTAGTTAGTATTAATCTTTTATTATTAGTTTTATTTATTTCTATAGTTCCATCTTTTATTTGTTCTTCTATTTTTATAACTTTATAAATTAGATTTTCTTTTTTATATTTTAAATTTATTGTATCATTAATTTCTAATTTATCTAAATCATTGAAGTAAGCAATTTTACCAGGTCCAGAATGAGCTGCTAAAACGATTAATTCTTCCTGATCATTTAAAATTGTTACATTTTCTTCAATATTATTATGCGTACTAGTAATAGTATAAATATTGTTATTAAGATTAATCTTATCTATTTTTAATATGCCTATTATTTCATGATTTTTTTTAATATTAACACTATTTTTAATTTTATTTTCATTAATAATACTTTTTTTATAATTATTATCTTCTTCTTTATATATTAGTAAGCAACTACTCAAATAAATTATTATTATTAGAAAACTAATTAAAACGTTTTTTAACAATGATTGATAGTGGTATTAATAAAATACTTGTTATTGGGTAATTGCTTTCTTTTTTTCCTGTATTAGGGACTTTTATAGATATTTCTTCTTCTCTTTCTATCTTATAATCATTTATAGTATAGTAATAGTCTTTATTAATATCATTTATAAAGATGGTAAATGGTTTTATTTTAGTATATCCTTCAGTAGTATTTTTTTGTACAATTTTATAATGACCATATGGTAAGGTTATTTTTGCTAAGCCATTTTGATTTGTAGTTATGCTTTCTATTAAGTTATTATTTATGTCATAAATATCAAAAGTAATATTTTCTTCTTGTTGCATTAATTTACCATCACCATATAATTTTTTAATAGTTATTTCTTTTTCTATTACTTTATTATCTACAGTTAATTCTATATTAGTATTATTATTTGTAAATTCTATTTTATATAGTTTATTATTTGGTAAATATCCAGTTCCTTGTTTTGTTTCTTTTAAATAATAAATACCGTAATCTATATCATAATTATTGCTTGATATAAACGCTTCAATATTTTCATCTAAAGTTATATCAGTGATTTTTTCCATTTTGTCATTATATAAAGTAAATTGTGTCTCTTTTAAAGATGCTTCACCACGACTTTCTTTACTACCTGTGTCTTTATCTATCTTTTTGATCTTTAATTTTAGTTCTTTAAAACATAAACTTACTTTTGATTCATTATCGTCAATATTTCCTAACGTTGCTAGGTGTTGACTATTAGGATTATAGTAAAATAATATAGGATCATTTTTAGTATAATATTTTTTATAGTTAATATCATAACATCCTTCTTTTTTTCCTGTGATTTTTAGATTATTATTAATTTTTTCTAAATTTATATTATTAGTAGGTAAAACACTAAAATCTATAAAAACATTATTTATGTCATTTAATAATATTTCTCTATTAACAATACCATAAAATGTTTGGTTGCTAAAACTAGGTAAAATATTGCTTTGCTTTATTAGATTATTAATTTCATTTATTTCGTTATTAAAGATATTTATCCTATTGCCATTTAAAGTGTCTGTAAAATAAAAGTCGTTGTTAGGATCAACTGTTTGCCAGATCATTAACTGAGTGATTGCATACCATTTTAAATCACTATGATTACCATAATTATAACCAAACCCAATAATATCTTTTATTTTTTCTAAAGTATTAGCATCAATTGTAGGTAAGTTTGCTACCACTTCATAAGTATTGTTACTTGTATTAAATGTCTTAAATGGTTCTAGACAATAAGCTAGTTTACCATCACTTGTTCTTCTATATACTCTTGCTTTTTGATAGTACTTTGTTTTTGTACTTTTATCATATCTTACCATATATATATTGTTAATATATTCAGCTTCATAGAATGAATCACTTTTTGCATTTGCAATTGTACTTGTTCCTAGCAAATAAATAAAACTTATAGTTAAGAATAATAATATTTTTTTCATGTAATTCCTCCTTTTTCTTAACGGCATTTAATTTATCATTAAGTTATTTGTTCTGCAAATCAGTTATTTTGTAAATTGATAATATTTTTGCATACAATTATGAAATTTTATATATGAATTTATGAAATTTGTGATTTAAAAAAATTTAATTAATAAAGTTATATATTTATATAAAAAGTAACTTGAGTATTTAAAAAAGACTTTTTTTAAATTATAATAATATAGGGTGATGTATATGGGAAAATTAATAGTAATAGAAGGTTCTAGTGATGGCGTTGGTAAAACTACTCAAGTAAAAGCTTTGTATAATAGATTAACTCAAGATAATAAGGAGGTTATTTATCATCATTTTCCTAGTTATGGTAAAAAAGGTGCTTCTTTAGTTGAAGAATATTTAAAAGGAAATCTTGGTGAAAGAGAATCGATTGGTCCTTATGCTATTAGTAGTTTTTATGCAATGGATCGATTTTATATTTATCATACTATACTTAAAGATGCTCTTAATAATGGAAAAATGATTTTACTTGATAGATATACTACTTCTAATTTAATTTATCAGGGTTCTCTTTTTGAAGGTAAAGAGAAGGATAAATTTTTAGATTATATAAGTGATTATGAATATAATAAATTAGGATTAAAAGAACCTGATTTAGTTATATTTTTGAAAGTAGATAGGGATTATGCTATTAAACTTAGAAAAGATAGGAATTATGATGGAGTTGATGGTGATATCAATGAAAAAGATCAAGTTTTTTTAGATAGAGTTTATGATAATAGTTTATATGTTGCAGATAAATATAATTTTAAAGTAGTAGAATGTAACCAAAATAATAAACTTAGAAGTATAGAAGATATTAGTGAAGAAATATATTCTCTAGTAAAAGAAGTACTTAATTAATTTATTTTATTTATTGAAGATATTAGCCTTTTTTAGACTAGTCTTTTTATTTTTTTTAGCATATAATATAGTTAGTTTTAGGAGGCGTTTTTAATGAGTGATATAGAAATTTCTAATAGCGTTAAATTAAAAAATATAGAAGATATTGCTAGTAAATTGAATTTGTCTATTGATGATATTGAATTTTATGGTAAAAATAAAGCGAAAATATGTAAAGAGAAAGGTGATTCCGACGGGAAAATAATTTTAGTTACTGCTATTAATCCTACACCTTATGGAGAGGGTAAAACAACTGTTAGCATAGGTCTTGCAGATGCTTTTAATAAACTTAATGAAAATGTTTGTCTAGCTTTAAGAGAACCATCTCTTGGCCCCGTTTTTGGACTTAAAGGTGGTGCTACTGGTGGCGGATACAGCCAGGTAGCACCAATGGAAGATATTAATTTACATTTTACGGGTGATTTCCATGCAATAACTTCCGCTAATAATTTAATTAGTGCTGCTGTTTATAATCATATTGAACAAGGTAATTCTTTAGATATTCAAAAAGTAATTTTTAACAGGTGCCTTGATGTTAATGATAGAACACTAAGAAATATTAATTTTATGTGTGCTAAAAAAGAATTTAATGATCATTTTAATATTACTGCTGCTAGTGAAGTTATGGCCTTGTTTTGTTTAGCTAAGGATATTAATGATTTAAAATTAAGATTATCAAAAATAATAGTTGGATTTAATAGTTTAAATAATCCTATTTATGTTAAAGATTTAAATTTAGAAGGAGCATTAACTGTTCTTTTAAAAGATGCATTTAAACCTAATTTGGTACAAACATTAGAAGCTACTCCTGCCATTATTCATGGTGGTCCCTTTGCAAATATAGCACATGGTTGTAGTAGTGTTAAGTCTATTAAACTTGCCAAAAGTCTTAGTAATTATGTTATTACTGAAGCTGGTTTTGGAAGTGATTTAGGTGCAGAAAAGTTTCTTGATATAGTTTGTCCTGCAAGCAATATTGTTCCTAGTGCAATAGTTTTAGTTGTTACTATTAGAGCTTTAAAGTATAATGGACATGGATCTTTGAAAAATGGCATATGTAATCTTGATGCTCATTTAAATCATTTAAAAAATTATCATATTCCAATTATTGTTGCTATTAATAAGTTTAGTGATGATAGTAATGATGATATAGAATATGTTAAGAATTATGTTTCTTCTTTTGATTGCTTGTGTGAAGTTAGTGATGCTTATAGTAATGGTGGGGAAGGTGCCATTACCTTAGCTAAGAAAGTTATAGAAGTAAGTAATTTAAAAAATAATTTTGTTCCTTTGGTTACTAATGATATGAATGTTGAAGAAAAATTAAAAAGGCTTGGAGAAATAATTTATCAAGCAAATGAAATTGATTATAGTGAAGATGCTATTAAAAAATTAAATGTAATTAATAAACTAGGCCTTTCTTATCTTCCTATTTGTGTTGCTAAGACTCAGTATTCAATATCTGATGATAACAATAAACTTGGCTATCCTAAAAATAATAAACTTTTTGTTAGAGATTTAATTATTAATAATGGAGCAGGATTTATTACTGTCCTTTGTGGGAAAATATTTACAATGCCTGGTTTACCTAAAAAACCTAATTATGAAAATATTGATTTAGTTAATGGAGAGATAAAGGGGGTATTTTAATGATTAATTTAAGTGTTGAAGATAAGATAAAGGTTTTAGAACAACTTTATGTTAAAGAAAAAAATATTGCTAAAAAAATGTTAATATTATATCAAATAAAAAAATATAAGGAGTTAATAAATGTTAAATACCAGATCTAAAAATGAATTGATTGATTCTATTAATGTATTTTGTAAAAATTTTTGCTGCGCTAATTGTGGAGGTAGTTATGATTTTAAAACCTTTACTTGTCTGTATTGCCATACATTTAATGAAGATTTAAAAAAAAGTTATGAAACTATAGTTTCAATTTTTTCTAATTTAAAAGATAATGATGTTGACGATGAGATTTTCTTATATTTATATAAACTAGATAAGGTTTGTTTAAACAACATTGATTTTTCTTTAGATAAGTTTAATTTAGATAGTAAAGTTAAAGATATAATTAATAGATTAGAGGGAATTAGTCAATATAGTGATGATGATATAAAATTACTTGAATATATTTTTAGTAATGATGAATTTATTTCAATAGACTTTATTTTAAGAGACAAAATAATTAAAAATGTTATTTTAGGTAAAAATAATCTTAGTAAATCTTTGATAGAAAAAGTGATTAGTCATTTGGTACTTATTGAAACAAGAAAAATTAGCAAAAATAGTAAATTTTATATTGAGAATTTAGATGATAGTACTTTGGGTTCAGCATTTTATTATTTTATTAATTTAGATAGAAGGATTTTTGATTCTTTTTATGAAAATGGTGATATTAGATTATTTTATGTTTTACCTCATGAGATGCAACATGTATATAGAAATTATTTAGAGAGTAAGGGTGTTGTTACATCTTATCTTGATTTATTGGCTTTAAAAGAACATTTACTTCGTAAAGAATATAATGATGAAATATATTTTAATGATCAAAATTATGTAAAAAATTTACATGAAATAGAAGCTAATATTTTTTCTTATTATGCAGGTAGTAATTATTTAAGAAGTTTAGGATTTGATATAAAAGAAGAGGACGCTATTTTAGCTTCAGGTATTGTCAATAATGATTTAGTTAATTTTAGTAATCCATTAAGAGAGATTGATGGTAAGTTAGTTGATATTAATAATCTTTTTAGTGATTTTATAAAAAATAAAAAAAGTTTATTTTTAAAATTTCCTCAATTGCATTATGAGTTTAAAGAGGAGGAAGGAGAAATAGTTTATAAGAGTAAAGAGGAACTTGTGGAAGAATTTATGTTAAATCAAGATAATAGTTTAGAAGAAATTTACTTAAGTCTTATTAGAAATGCTATTGATAGGGAATCTGATAAGAGATTTGATAGTAAAAAAAATTAATATAAGGAGTGATACTATGTTGAAAATATATAATACTGATATATCTAGTAATGAGTTTCATCGTATAGATACTTATGAAGTTGGTAGTTGGGTTAGTTTGATAAGTCCAACTGAAAAAGAAATAGATGAAGTTTCTACTTCACTAGGACTTAAGAAAAACTTTTTAATGAGTATAATTGATGATAATGAGAAGCCACGTATAGATGAAGAAGACGGTTGTAAAATGTTATTACTAGATGTTCCTGTTTATGAAAATAAAAATGGAATTAATACTATTACAACTCTTCCTTTAGGTATTATAGTGGTTAGAAATGATTATATTATAACTGTATGTTTAAAAAAATATAATATTATTGATGTATTTACTAAAGGCAAAGTTAAAGAGTTTTATACTTATAAAAAAAGTAGATTTATTATTCAAATGATTTATAAAATTGCTTTGTTATATTTAAAAATGTTAAGAGAAATTGATGATAAGATAGAACTAGCTGAATCTAATATTTTGAATGCTACAAAAAATAGTGAACTTATAAATTTGCTTGCTATTGAGAATAGTTTAACTTATATTATTACAGCTTTGAAATCTAATGGTGTTGTATTAGATAAGATATTAAAAGGTAATGTAATTGAACTCTATGATGAGGATCAAGATTTACTTGAAGATGCCATTATTGAGAATAATCAAGCTATAGAAATGTCTGATTTATATAGGGGGATTTTAAGTAGTACATCTTCAACTGTTGCTACAATAATATCTAATAATTTAAATACTATTATGAAATTTTTAGCAGGTATTACAATTGTATTTTCTATTCCAACTATGGTGGCATCTTTTATGGGAATGAATGTAACTTTTGGTAAATTTAGTGATAATCCATATGCTTTCCTTTTGCTTTTATTATTATCTTTGTTACTATCTTTGATAGTTGCACTTATTTTAAAAAAGAAAAATATGTTATAAAAAAAAACTTCCTATAGGAAGTTTTTATTCGTTTGTATTATTTGATGTATTAGTTTCAGCAGTTGTATTAGTTTCATTAATATTAGTAGATAATGTTGGTTGGGATTCTGTTATTGTAATTGTTCCTGTATAAATACTATTATTATATTTTATTGTGTATTGATAGCTACCGGCTTTATTTACGTTAACATTACTAAGATCAATAATCATAGTACTTTTTAATTTTTCAGTAAGTGGTTCAATTACATAGTTACTAATATCTGTAGATAATGGAGTTCCAATATTATATTTCAAAGTTTTTAAAGTTATACTTTGTAATGTATTATTAGTTACTTGTTTTTCTTTAACGATAATTATTCCATTATATTTTTTCTTTTTATATGTAACTGTATAATTGTATGTACCAGGTTGTGTAACATTTACGCTACTTGTGTCTAGTTTTAGGTTAGCAAGTACTTCATTACTAACAGCACTATCTAGATAATCAATTATTTTGACACTCAATGGTGTGTTAACTTCAACAGTTAAGTTTTTAAGTTTTATTTCAATATCTGTTTCAGGATTTATTTGTTTTTTTTCAACTACAACTAAAATCTTTTTTTCAACATTATTTTCTTCTAGTGATAGATACATAATTCCTGATGCTATACAAATTATTCCCAGTAGGAAAATAGATGATACACAAATTATTCTAGTATGCTTATCCATATTACCCATCCTTTACTCTTATAATCATTATAATATATCGATTATTTATTTACAAGGAAAAAGTGATTACTTTACATGTAATCACTTTGTATGGTAACTTTTATATTCTTGATACCATTCATTAGCTTTGTCTTTTATATTATTTCCTATTTCTTTTGTTTTTGATTTAATGGAGTCTTTTATTTCTTTTATATTATCATAGTTGTCTTCACCAATTACTTCTTTTATTTTATTTAAGGCTTCAAAATAAGTTTCTGTGGCAATACCTTTTGTTTTTTGCCAATCTTCTTTGTATTCAGGATATATTTCTGTTATACTTTGGTCAATTTTTGTTAAATTATTAATTGCTTCTTTTTTTGCTTCTTCTGTTAATTCTTCCCATTTTGTACCTTTGTATTCTTTATCATAAAAAATCATGTCAATAGCATTTATAAAATATTCGCTCCAAACTTCATCTGCTTTTTCAAAATTATCTGTATAAATTAAACTATTAATATCATTTTTTTCACTTTCAAAATTATCGAATGTTTCATTTGTATTTTTAGTTTCATCATTTTCACTATTTGTTGTAACTTCATCAGATGTTATAGGAATTGCATCGTTTTCTTTATTTGAACATCCAGTTGTTAATAGAGTTAAAGTGGTAAGTCCAGTGGCTATAATTATATTTAATTTATTTTTAATTTTAAGATTTTTCATTTTTTTCTTCCTCGCTATTATTATAAAAATTGGGTTTCAATATTTTAATTAATTTTTTAGCAACTATTTCAGTATCAGTTCCTTTTATTTGAGCAGCACCTCTAAAAATGTCTCCACCACCTCCAAAGGTTTCCATAACTTTGTTGACATTTATTTTCCCATTGCTTCTTGAACTGATTGCAATTGTTTCTTCGTCAATTCTTCCTATTACACAATTTATATCTGCTTTAAATTCTAGTAAAGCATTAGCAGCTTTAGCTATTTCTTCCTTTTTATATACATCTTCATTTTTTCCGTAGCAAATAGCAACACTATAATTATAAAAATCTGTTTCTCTAATTAAATCATTGACTCTCATTTTTGTTTCATATGATTCATCTAATAGTTCATATGCATAATTTATATCTGCTCCTTTACTAAGCAATTTACTTACAGTTTCGAAAGTTTTTTGAGTACTTGTTTCACTTCTTAATTTATTTGTATCAAGTATTATTCCTGCTAAGAGATAATTAGCTATATGCTCATTGTAATTAATATTAAATTGATGTAATAAAGAAGTAATAATTTCACATGTACTTGATAATCGTGGTTCTATAAATTTGGTAGCTGTTGCAACTGTTTTTGAGTTTTGAGAATGATGATCTATAATGATTATATTTTTAAATTCATCTAAATAATCATTACAGCATATTTGAGTTCCTTTGTTAGCATCTGTTATAATTAGTGTATCATTGTCACTTTTTATTTCTCTATACATATTAGTAGTTATTATTTCAAAATAATTAGCAATATCATCTATAATTGATAATACTTCAGAGTTACTATTTTCTACTTTATCATCTATAATTATATAGCTTTTTCTTTTTAGTTTTTTGGCAATTAAAGATATACCAATGGCTGAAGCTATTGCATCTAAATCAGCGTGTTTATGTGTTACAATAAAAATTTGATTACTGTTTTCTACTTTTTCCTGTAATTTTATTTTAAATTGTTTAAGTTTAGTATTTATAGTTTTTATTTCATTGTTAGTCATTATAATTCACCTTTTCGCTTATGATAGCATTGTTTTTATTTAAAATCAATGTAAACTTATTAAATAATTTGTTATTTTTTAATTATATTTTATCTCCTTGTATAATATTTTCTTTGGCCATTATTTTATCGATTTCATTTAATATTGTGACTTTTTTTGTAAGCCATGTTGGTTCAATAATATCTTCTTTTTTTGGATCTTCCGTAAGACGATGTATAACAATTTCAGGCCTTAGATATTCTAATTGTTTTATTACAATTTTAATATATTCATCTTTTGTTAATAGTTTAAATTTGTTTTTTTGATAATATTTTTCTAGAGGTGTATTTTTCAATATTGCTAGCATATGTATTTTTATACCATTAATGTCTAGTTTGTTTAAGTATTTGACTGTATCTAACATCATTTCTTCAGTTTCATATGGAAGGCCATTTATTATGTGAACGACAACATTAATATTTTTACTCCTTAATTTTTTTACCATTTTTTCGAAATTATTAAGTGTTGAACAACGATTTATTAATTTACTGGTTTCTTTATGAATTGTTTGTAATCCTAATTCAATGGTTAGAAAAGTTCTTTGGTTAATATCAGTTAAATAGTTGATGCATTCATCTGTTATACTATCACTTCTTGTTGCGATGGATATGCCAATGCAGTCCTCCCTTTTAATAAAAGGTTCAAAACATTCTTTTAATTTTTCTATTGGTGCATAAGTATTAGTGTTTGCTTGGAAGTAGGCAATGAACTTGGCTTTTGGCCATTTGCGTTTCATTATTTCTTTTCCTTTTTCAAATTGATCTATTAATTTTTCTTTAGGATTTCCTCCAAATTCTCCACTACCTAATTTGGAACAGTAAATACATCCACCATATCCTACCTTACCATCAATATTTGGACAAGTAAAATTAGCGTTTAGGCTTACTTTACATACTTTGGAATTGAATATGTTTTTGTAGTAATATGTCAAGGTATGATATCTTTTATTATCATTGCTATATTTAAAATTATTTTTCATATGTTACTCCTAATATTTGTAATAATTTTGCTAAATTATATTCTTTATTAAAGATTTTACTTAATTTTTTAGAATTTTTTCCTTTTTCTAAATTACTTAAAAAGAATAAGATTATAATTTTAGAATTAACTTTGTCTTTTAAATTTTTGATGTTGGTAATATTTTTTGATTTTTCTTCTTTTACTTTTTTATTTAAAGATTTTATATAATTTTTAAGGCTATATATTTTGCTTTCATCTAACTTAAATGTTTTTCCTAATTGTTCTAGTGAATTTAAAAAATTTCTTTCACTAGAATTTGTTATAAGATGCTTGTTTTTTAAATAGTATTTTGAAAGTTCATTTTTCTTAAAAGTAAATTTATTACCATCTAATTTTTTAAATGCTTTCATAGTATCATTATAGCCAAATCTTATATTGACTTTGGCTATATCTTCGTTAAAGTTTAAGAAAAAAGAAATATTATTTTTTGGTTTAATAGTAATATGATTTATATTTTTACTAGGCTTTTTTTTGAATCCAATTGATCCTAAATCAACTATTATTATAAACTCTGCCCCTAATTTTATGGCTAAATCTATTGGTAAATTATCATAATATCCTCCATCAATATATTTATTACCGTCGATTTCTTTCATTTTAAAAGCGGGATAACAAGTTGCTGATGCCATTAAATAATCTATCAATTTATTTGGTGGTATTTTTTCTTTTGATAATATTAATGGTTTTTTAGTGGTAAAATTGTAAGTAATTAATCCAAAGTTGATTTTACTGTTATAAAACTTTTTTTTATTTACGCTTTTTTCAATTATAGTTTCAATTTTACTGATATCCATACCACCGTTTTTAAAAAAATTGTCACTGAATAATTTTACAATATCTAAATTTTTATTTGATTTTGGTAGTTTATTAAAAAGATATTCTAAATTTAACCTTTTCCAAATTTTTTTAGCTTTAAAATATGATTTTTCTGTCATTAAGACTCCATTCAAGGCTCCAATTGATGTCCCAGTTACGATATCATATTTTATATTTAGTTTTTTTAATGCTTTCCAGACACCTAATTGATAACTTTCTTTGGCACCTCCGCCTGACAATACAATTGCTGTTTTCAAATATATCACCATTTATAGTATACCATAAATTTTATTTGTGATATAATTTTTGTATATAAGGTAATGTGTTTATGATATAGAAAAATAGTAATTAACATTTATCTTTTAAAATTTAAATTTGTGGAAAATGCTAATTTTCCTATTTATTTGGTTTAGCGATGGGTAGGAAAGAGGAAGTTTGTTGTTTCTTTTATTTATAGTATTTTTTTGAAGGTTGGTGGTTGTTATGAAAAAAAGAAAATTAAAATTAAAAAAGGGTGCACAGAAGAATTTGACTATTTTTGGAGCAATAATTTTAGTTCTAGTAATTGTTTTTTCTTTTTATTTTAATAAAATTAATGAACTTAAAAGTATTGGTTATAGTAGTGAAGCTGCTAAAAATATTATTTTTAGTTTTAAGTATTCCTATGTGATAGATATTGGAGAAAATAAAACTTTAAATGCGGCTTTTGAAAGTGACGATTACAAAAAAGAAAATTTTGATAGTTATGTAAAAATTGAATATCAAAATCAAAAAAATTTAATTAGTAATATAAATAAATTATTAAAAAAAGGTTATAGTGATAATGAAGTATCTTTAATTATTTCAAGAGGGGATGATGATGCAGTTAGTGAGTTTGCTAATAGGGATAAAGTTAAATATGTAGAGGAATTTTTAAGTGTTAGTTATTCTAAACTTGTTAATTACGATAGATATGTAGCATACCAAGATAAAGAAAATGATGATGCTAAGACTACAGTTTTATATGTAAATATGGATTTTGATAAAGAAGAATATGAAGATCCAACTATTATAGATGATTTTGACAATTATGTTTTAGTAAATAAGCATAGACAATTAAGTAATGAATATGTTCCTGATGATTTAGTTTCTATAGATAAAGAATATGTTAAATCTGATGGCGAAGTTGAGATTGAAAGGTCTGTGGCTAAGGCTTTTTATGATATGGCAGATGCAGCTAGTAAGGAAGGTCTAGAACTTATGGTTAGTTCTGGTTATAGAAGTTATGAAGATCAAGAAGAAATTGTTAATACTTATTTAAATTTATATGGACAAAATTATGTTGACAATTATGTTGCTAAACCTGGTTTTTCTGAACATCAAACCGCTATGAGTTTAGATGTGGCTAGTAAAAGTGTTGCTACTTTTGTTAATAGCGATGAGTATACTTGGATGATGGATAATGCATATAAATATGGATTTATTTTAAGATATCCTAAAAGCAAAGAAGATATTACAGGTTATAAATGTGAAGCTTGGCATTATAGATACGTGGGAAAGAAAATTGCTAAATATATAAAGGAACATAATATTACTTATGATGAATATTATGTGATGTTTTTAGATAATTAATGTTTTATTTGTTTTCAATGTTTCCTATTTTGTGTTAAAATTAAAGAGAATAAAAGGGTAGGTGAGAGTTATGTATCCGTTAGGTAAGCAATTTGAAATAGACGTTAATAAAGCTAAAAGTGATGATAAATGTACATATAAAGGTAATCATTATCGTATTACAATACTTTCTGAAAGACTTGTTAGATTAGAGTATAGTCCTAGTGGTGTTTTTGTGGATTTGCCAAGTCAATTTGCTATTAATAGGTCATTTATGTTACCAGAATATCAAACTAAACAAGATGCTAAATTTTTGGAGATAAGAACTAAATATTTTCGCTTAACTTATCTTAAAGAAGCACATTTTTTAGGCTCTAAGATTGATCCAATGAAAAATTTAAAAATATCTTTATTCATGGGAAATGGTGATAACGATAGAGATTGGTATTATGGTCATCCTGAAGTTCGCAATTTGGGTGGAAATATGATTAGTGAGGATGTTAATATTCCTAAATTTTTGAAAAAAGGTCTTTATTCGCTTGAAGGTTTTGCTAGTATTGATGATAGTAATAGTTTTTTATTTAATTCTGATGGAACATTAGAAAAACGTGAAAATGGTAGTTTGGATATATATGTTTTTATGTATAAAGATGATTTTTCACTTGCTTTAAAAGATTATTTTAAACTTACTGGTAATCCGGAACTTGTTCCTAGGTATGCTTTTGGTAATTGGTGGAGTCGTAATTCTACTTATAATGAAGATGGTGTTAAGGAAGTTGTGTCTGACTTTGAGAGACGTAATGTTCCGCTAGCGGTTTTTCTTTTGGATAAAGATTGGCATTATCGTAGTGTGGGTAATGCAAAAGATTTGCATACTGGTTTTACTTTCAATAAAGAATTATTCCCTAATCCTAGTGAAATTTCTAAGTTTTTACATGGGCATAACATTAGATTGGGATTACAAATTGACCCGAGTGAAGGGATATATCCACATGAAACATATTATGCACAAGCTTGTTCTTATTTAGGTATTAATGCTAATAAAATAATTGTTTTTGATCCATTAAATCCTAAACTTTTGGATGTTTATTTCAAGCTTTTTTTACATCCTTTAGAGTCTTTAGGTGTTGATTTCTTCTGGCATGATTATAAGACTTCTGATAATCCTTTAAAATTACTTGCTTATAATCATTTTAATTATAAAGATATAGGACGAAATCCCGCTAAAAGAAGTATTATGCTTAGTCGTAATGGTATTTTTGCTGGTCATAGATATCCTATTCTTTATGCAGGGGAATCTGAAATTTCTTGGAATGGACTTAAAGAAATTTCTGCTAGCATGATGTCTGCTGCTAATATTGGTGTTTCTTTTTGGTCTCATGATGTTGGTGGTAATCATGGTGGTATTGAAGAAAGTGAATTATATATTAGATATGTGGAACTTGGTGTTTTTAGTCCTATTTTACGATTTCATGCTGCGCGTGGTAATTATTATAAAAGAGAACCATGGAGATGGGATATTAAGACAGAAACTATTGCTAATGATTATTTAAGACTTAGGCATCGTTTAATTCCTTATTTGTATACTGAAGCATATAACTATTATAAAAATGCTAGAGTTCTTATTGAACCATTTTATTATAAATACAAATGGGTAATAGATGATAATAACTACAAATATCAATATTTTTTGGGTAGTGAATTTTTAGTTTGCCCTATTTTGACTAGAAAAGATAATGTTATGAATAGGACTATTCATCGCTTTTATATTCCTGAAGGAATTTGGTATGATTTTAAAACAGGTAAAAAGTTTCCTGGCAATAAAAAATATGTATCTTTTTATAAAGAAGAAGACTATCCTGTATTTGCAAAAGCAGGTTCTATTATACCACTATCTAATAGAAGTGATGTTAATAATGTTGGTTTACCTCTTGATATGGAAATTCATATTTTTCCTGGTGTTTCTAATACTTATACACTTTACGAAGATGATGGACTTACTTCTTTATATAAGGAGGGTTATTATTTAAAAACTGATATAGATTATAATTATATGCAAAACAATTATACTTTAATTATTAGATCTATTGAGGGAAAAAGTGGTATTGTTCCACTTAGAAGGAACTATAAAATTAGATTTAGAAATACTAAAAAGGCAACTGATGTTAGGGCTTATTATAACGATCAAGAGATAAAAATAGAAGATATGTATATAGAAGAAAATGATTTTGTTGTTCTTGTTAATGATGTAAATACTATTGGGCAGTTAACTATTAATTGTAAAGGTAAAGATATTGAAATTGATGCAGTTAGGCTTATTAATGAAGATATTGATAGTATTTTAATGGATTTGCAGATTAGTACTTACTTAAAAGAAAAGCTAGCTAATATTATATTTAGTTCTATGAAAAAAAAAAAAAAAAGAATTGCAATTCGTAAACTTAGAAATAATGGTTTATCAAAGGAACATATGAAATTATTCTTAAAACTTATGGAATATATTGAGAGTGTATAAAGAGAACTAGTATTCTCTTTTTTGTTGTGGTAAAATGTTTTTGAAGGGCGGTGTTTACGGATGAAAGCTATGATTACTGGTGCTTCTAGTGGCATAGGAAGGGATATTGCATTAAATCTTGCTAAACTTGGATATGATTTAATACTTATTGGCAGGGATAAAGAGGCTTTAGAAAAAGTAAAAGACACTATTAATAATAAAGTAAAAGTTAAAATAATTGTTGTAGATCTTAGTAATTTGCAAAAAGTAAAAGAACTTTATGTTTTAACAAAAAATGATGATATTGATATTCTTGTTAATGATGCAGGATTTGGTATATTTGGAGAATTTTCTTTCACAGATATTAATAAAGAACTTAATATGTTAGATGTAAATATTAGGGCTCTTCATTTACTTATGAAGTTTTATTTGAAAGATATGTTAAAGAAAGACAAAGGAATAATTTTAAATGTAGCAAGTTCAGCTTCTTTCATGGCTGGCCCAATGTTAAGTAGTTATTATGCTTCTAAAGCTTATGTTTATAGACTTAGTTTAGCTATTAATGAAGAATTGAGAAGAAGAAAAAGCAAAGTGCAAATTTCTGTTTTATGTCCTGGACCTGTTGATACTAAATTTAATGAAAGAGCAGGTGTGACTTTTGGTGTAAAACCTCTTAGTAGTAGTTATGTAGCTAAATATGCTTTAACTAAAATGTTTTCTGGTAAAGTTATAATTATACCTGGCCTTAAGATGAAATTTGTTAAATTCATAATTAGATTTTTACCTGATAAGTTTGTAGCTAAAATTAATTATAATGTTCAAAAAAAGAAGGTTAAATAAATGAGTGTTGTTAAGATTGAAAATCTTTTTTTAGGTCCTTTTACAAAGTTTAATATTGAGATACCACTTAATTCTTTAGTAATTATTACTGGTTCTAATAATAGTGGAAAAAGCTTATTATTAAAAGTGTTTGCTGGTTTAATTAATACTAAAAATAAAGTTTATTATGATAATAAGGTAATTAAAAATAGTAATGACATTGCTTACTTTGATGACTATGTTTTTAGTTTTTCGAGCGTTTTAAAAAATATTAGATATTCTTTAGAATGTTTAAAAATAGTAGATGATAAAATTAATAAGTTAGTTAGGGATATTTCTAAAGATTTAAAAATAACCAAATTGCTTGATAGTCAAGTGAAAGACCTTGGCTATTATGAAAAACTTAAAGTAGCCCTTGCTAGTATTTTAATAAGTAATCCAAAATTATTAATACTTGATGATCCATGTTTATATTTGTCTCCTATGGAAAAAGAAGATTTTATGGGAATTTTAGAACAATTAAGATCTAGGGGAGTGACTGTAATTATGTCTTGTTCTAGCCTAGATGAAGTTGCTTATACAATTAATAGTATTTTATATGTTTTGGATAATGGTAAAATAGTTAGTTCTGGTGATGCTTTAAAAGTTTTAAATGATGATAGTCTTTTAAATAAAGTGGGGCTTGAACTTCCTTTTATGATAGACTTATCTGTCAAGTTGCAATATTATAATCTTGTTTCTAAGATTAATATGAGTCCTTTGGGGTTGGTGATGTCTTTATGGAAATAAAATTTTTTCATGTTAATAGTAAATTATTTAAAGATTTATCTTTTGTTATACCAAAAGGACAGATAGTAGGTATTTATGGAGACAATGGTGATAAATTATTAAGATTAATATCTCTTGATTCTGATAGTAAGGGAGTAATTTATTTCGATGGTAAGAGAAAGTTAAGAAGAAACTATTATTTATTTAGAAATGATATAAGTTTGATAGAAAGAAAGTTTATTAATTTATTTAATATAGATAATGTTTATGAATACTTTATATTATATATTAGATATAAAAAAATAATTGTAGATAATGTTGATAAAAAAATAAAAGGATCACTTAGGATAGTTGGTTTAAGCGAAGATGTTTTAGAAAGAAGAATATCTACTTTAACTTTTAGTGAATTAAAGTTATTACAATTTGCCCTTGTTTTTATTTCAAATCCTAAAGTAATACTTTTAGATGAGCCTTTTAGAGGCCTTGATTTGGATAATAGAAAAAAAATTATTAGAATTATTAACAGATTACAGGAAAAGTTTTTAAAGACAATTGTAATATATAGTAGTAATCCTAATTATTTATATCAATATACTAGTTATTTAATTGTACTTTATCAAAATAAAGTTTTATTAGAAGGTAAAACAATAGATTTGTTTTTTGAAAGAGATGAGTTTTCTTTATATAAGATTAAAAGACCTGATATAGTTGATTTTATATTGCTTGTAAAAGATAAAAAAAATATTAATTTGCCTAGAAGGTATGATGTTAGGGATCTTATTAAAGATATTTATTGGAATGTGAGATGATTAAATGCGTTTTTTAATTAGATTTAGTTATGATGGTACTAATTTTAGAGGTTATCAAAGACAAAGCGGATATAGGACAATTCAAGGTGAATTAGAGGATGCAGCTACAAAAATTAATAATGGTAAAGTAGTTAAGGTTGTTGCTGCTGGCCGCACTGATAGGGGGGTTCATGCATTTGATCAAGTAGCTCATCTTGATGTGGATGTTAATATAACTTCTTATAAATTAAAAAGAGCTCTTAATAGTAATTTAAGTAATGAAATACATATTAATGATGTAAAACAGGTTTCTGATGATTATTTTGTAAGATATAATGTTTTGCGTAAAGAGTATCGTTATTATATAAATATGGGTGAATTTAATCCAGTTATGAGAAATTATATATATCAACATTGTTATTTTCTTAATGTTAGTAAAATGAAAGAAGCACTACAATATTTTGAAGGTGAACACGACTTTAGAGCTTTTGTTACGGAAAATATTATTAAGGAAAATTGTGTTAGAACTATATACGAAGCTTCAATAGATGTTAAATATAATATTTTAGAAATTAAATTTGTTGGTAATGGTTTTTTAAGATATCAGGTTCGTAATATGGTTGGTGCTTTAATTAAAGTTGGTACTAATAAAATTGAGCCTTATGTTGTTAAAGAAATACTTAATAGTAAAGTACGTGGAAAAAATGGCGCAACGGCTAAAGCTTGTGGTTTATATTTATTTAAGACAATCTTAAAGGAGGAAAAATGATTGGCCTTTTAGATTCCGGGATTGGTGGTGTTACTGTTTTAAAAGAGATTATTAAATTAATACCTAATGGTCATTTTATTTATTATAGTGATTCTTTTAATAATCCCTATGGTGATAAAGGTAGTGATGAATTATATTTTATTGTTAAAAGTATAGTTGATTATTTCCTTAAAAGAGGTGTTGTTGCTATTGTTATTGCTTGTAATACAGCTAGTGCCATCTGTGTAAAAAGATTAAGAAATGAATTTCCCACTATTATATTTATTGCAATTGAGCCAGCTTATAAGATGGTGCATGATTATAATCCTTCAGGGAAAACACTTGTTATGGCTACTAAAGGTACTCTTGAAAGTGAAAAGTTTTTATCTTTATATCACAAATATGATAATAATAATACAATTCTTTTTCCTTGCGTTGGACTTGCAGATTTAATAGAAACTGGTGATATAAGTTCTGTTGATAAATATTTGTTTGATAATTTAAATAAATATAAAAATGTTGATAATGTTGTGTTAGGATGTACGCATTATCCTTTGATTAAAGATAATATTAGAAATGTATTAGGTAATAATATTAATTTTTTTGAAGGTTCCATTGGTGTTAGTAAGGAACTTTTAAGGCAATTAAAAAAGAGAAAAATTGATTATGAATATAAGAAATTAAAGATAGAATTTATTGATTCTAGTGATAATATTCTAAAAGAAAAAAGATTTAGAAATTTACTTGGTTAATTTGACTTATAACTTTTTTTTTGATATATTTGTTATAGATTTTTGTAGAAGTCTAAAAGTAAATTTATAATTAATTTAAGAGACTTAGTGGTTGGTGAAAACTAAGATAGTTATATTTTGAAATTACATAGATGGAGAAAAGCGTGACTTAAGCGTTAATTAGGTATAAGTGCATAGTCTTTATGAAATAAGGTGGTACCACGGGTATTTCTCGTCCTTAGTTTATAGAGACTTTTTGTTTTAGGAGGGATAAAATGACATTGTTTGAAGAATTGAAATGGAGAGGATTGATTAAAGATATTTCGAGTCCTGAATTAATTGATAAACTTAATGAAGGTGGACTTACTTTCTATATTGGAACTGATCCTACAGCAGATAGTTTACATATTGGACATTTTTCATCATTTTTAATTGCAAGGAGGCTTAAACAAGCGGGACATCATCCAATTCTTTTAGTTGGCGGTGCAACTGGTCTCATTGGAGATCCTCGTCCTACTAGTGAAAGACCAATGATAAGTAAAGAAGAATTAAACCATAATTTTTTATGTTTAAAGGAACAGGCAGAGACTATTTTTGCAAAAGGGGATGATGACTTTAGAGTAGTCAATAATTTTGATTGGATTAAAGATATTAATGTAATAGATTTTTTACGTGATTATGGCAAATACTTTAATATTAATTATATGCTTGATAAGGATATTGTTAGAAGAAGACTTGATACTGGTATTACTTATGCTGAATTTTCTTATATGATTTTACAAGCTTTAGACTATTTACATCTTAATCAAGAATTTAACTGTACTTTACAAGTAGCTGGACAAGATCAATGGGGTAATATTACAGCAGGAATTGATTTAATTCGTAAAAAGAATGGTAAAGAAGCTTATGCTTTTACAATGCCACTTTTAACTAAAGCAGATGGAACTAAATTTGGTAAAAGTGAAGGTGGTGCTATTTGGTTAGATAAAGATAAGACTACACCATATGAAATGTATCAATTTTTAATTAATGCAGAAGATACTAAAGTAATAGATTATCTTAAATTTTTAACTTTTCTTAGTAAAGAAGAAATTGAAGAAATAGAAAAAGAACAATTGGAGTTTCCTGAAAAAAGAACAGCTCATAAAATTTTAGCAAGGGAAGTAATTACCTTTATACATGGAGAAGATGCTTATAAAGAGGCTTTAAATATTAGTGAATCTTTATTTAATGGAAATATTAAGGCTCTTAGTAGTAAAGAAATTGAAATGGCTTTTAAAGGTCTTGATAGAATTATTATAGGTGAAGATATGAATATTATTGATTTCCTTGTTAAATATAATATTTGCAGTAGTAAACGAGAAGCAAGGGAGTTTGTTAATAATAATAGCATTAGTATTAATGGAGATAAAATTAATGATTTAAACTATGTTATTAATAAAGATATTGCTATAGATAATAGATATGTTATTGTTAGACGTGGTAAGAAAAAATATTTTATTGGGTGTTTTGGAGGAAATAATGATAAAGAATAAGAAGAATTTGAATTTTGATCAAAAAAGGTTAATTAAATGGTTAAAAGTAGTTATATGTTTATGTCTTGTTATAATATTATTAGATCTTGGTTATATTGGTATATCTTTTTATAATAAAAGAAAAAATATAGTCTATACAGATTCTCTTAATAGTTTTAAGAAAGTAAGTGATGGTTATTTAGTTGTTGGCAATAGTGATTTTAAAAATAGTAAATTTAATTCTTATCAAGAAGATGATACTAAAGCTAAGTTTGCTAAATATGATGATGAGTTTAATTTAGAGTTTGAAAAAAATTATACTAAAGGGTATGAATCATACTTTAGTGATGTTGTAGAATATAGTGATGGTTATATTGCAGCAGGTGGAGCACAGTATAGTAAACAACAAGTAGAGGATAATGCAACAGATGGTTTAATTGTTTTATATGATAAAGATGGAAAACAAAAAAAGACAAAGTCTGTGCAAATAGCTGGAGATACTACTTTTAATAAAATTTTGGTTGTTGATGATGGTTTCATTGTTATAGGCCAAAGTATTTTACAAAATATGGTTTTAGGCACTGATCCTAATGGCGGGGCTTTAATGATAAAATATGATTTTGATTTAAATGAGATGTGGCGTGCTAATTATGGAGGAAGTAAATCTGCAATATTTAATGATGCTTTAATAGATGGCGATTATATTTATCTTGTTGGTAAAGATGCTACACGTTATGGTATGTTTGCTAAATATACTATTTCAGGTGAAAAAGTTTTAGTTAAAAGTTATGAATATACAGATACCATTGGATTTAGTTCAATTGTAAAAGTTGGTGATGAATTTTTTGTAGGTGGTTCTAAAACTATTAATGTAGATGCTGATGATGAAGATAAAATAACTGAAGCATTGGTTATAAAATATGATAGTGATGGAAATGTTTTAGATGAGGTAACATTCGGTAAAAATAATGCTGCTAGATTTAATAAGATAGTAAGTGATGGAGATAGTTTGATTGCAATTGGTCATACTTATAAGAAAGATGAAGAGAAATCTACAGAGCAATATAATTACTTAGTTTATAGTGGTATCATTGCTAAGTATGATATAAATTTGAAAAAAGAAAAAAGTAAACAAGAAAAGGGTTCAGGTAATAATTATTTTAGTGATGTCGTGGTTGTAGATGATGGATATTTAGTTGGTGGTGTGTCTTCATCGAAAGAACTTGGTAGTAATAATAAAGATTATAGAACATACTTTTTAAAGTATAATAAAGATCTTAAAAGGGAATGGTATAAGTAATGCTTTATTTAGTTAATAGCTTTAGTGTTGATAAAGATAACACTGGTAAGAATAATCCTTCTTTAAGTGAGGAGGGAGTGCAGTTTGGAAAAAGACTAAAGTTAAGGAATAATGCTATTAAGTTTGATTTATGTTATACATCATATCTTTTAAGAGATTTTAGTAGTGCTCTTATTATGGCTGGTGATAAGTTAATTGTTGAAAGATCAAATAGTTTAGAGATTACAAATGAGAAAGAGATAATTAGTTTTATTAAATCTCTACCTGTTAACAAATCTATTTTAATTGTTGCAAGTAGTAATGTAGTTGCTATTATTAAAAATAATTTTAAATGTATTGAACTAAAATAAAAAACTGCAATAAAAGCAGTTTTTTATTTGTTATAGAATTCAACGATTAGTGATTCGTTAATATCCATATTAAGTTCTCCTCTTTCAGGATATCTTACATATGTACCTTCTTTTTTGTTTTCATCAAAAGTTACATATTCAACACGTTTAGTTACTTTAGTTAAAGCTTCAGCCACAGCTTTATGATCTTTAGAATTTTCTTTTAAAGCTATAATACTACCTGGTTTAACTCTGTATGATGGAATATCAACTTTATTACCATTTACAGTAATATGTCCATGGTTTACAAGTTGTCTAGCACCACGACGAGTAGTAGCAAATCCCATACGATATACTAAGTTGTCTAGACGAGATTCAAGTAAAATTAAGAAATTAGTACCATGAACTCCATCCATCTTAGCAGCTTCATTGAAAGTTTTTCTAAATTGTTTTTCGTTAACACCATACATGAAACGTAATTTTTGTTTTTCTTTTAATTGAGTCCCATAGTCACTAGGCTTACCATGTCTCGCATTTCCATGTTGTCCTGGACCATATGGTCTTCTAGCAAGTTCTTTACCTGTTTCTGTCAAAGAAAAACCAACACGTCTTGATTGTTTGTAACTTGGTCCTGTATATCTTGCCATAATTTTCTCCTTTCTTATATTTGCATTTTCTTGAATTTTGTTTTCACCATTTATTCAGGGAGTATTTCTTTCACCTTACAGCATAAAAGCTACTATAATTTTAGAAAACACATTGAATAAAGTAAAACATTGCTGTTCCAAGTAAATATGCGTTAATATCATATTATGAAAATAAATTTTTGTCAAGTTTAATATTAAACTTGAGATGATTTATATAATTATAATAAAATGTTTAAATATGTTTAAATATAATTAATTATTTTTTACTTATATGTTTAATTTTTTTATTTACTAAATCAAAAAAGTGATAAATAATTTAGAGATGTTTAATTTGTATTATCTATTAAAAGTGGTAGATTTAAAATTTAATTTATGATATGATACTATAGTAGAGGTGATAGTAATGGGACATACGCTTTTATATGTTATATGTGTTATTATTGCAGTTTTAATTTTAATAATTGCTATTATCACTATTTTTAAGAAAAAGCAAAAACGTTACTATAAGAATATATATAATAATATTGAAAGAGAAAAAAATTTAATTGCAAGTACTCCTGTTTTATTAGAGTTGTCAAAGTTAGAGCCTATTATAAAAAATGAAAAAATGGAAGAAAAATATCAAAAGTGGGAAGAAAAATTTGATACAATAAAAAATGAGGATATTCCTAAAATTGATGATATGCTTATAGAACTTGATACTCTGTTAGATAAAAAGGAATATAAAACCGCTAAATTTAGAATTGCTAAATGTGAAATGGAAGTTTATAAAGTTAGGGAACAGGCTGATGATTTACTTGATCAAATTAAAGAAATTACTCTTAGTGAAGAAAAATATAGAAGTATTATTAGTAAGTTAAAAACTAAGTATAGATCTTTAAATAAAGAGTATAATGAGCATAAAAATTTATATGAAGAAATGTCTGAAGCAATTGAGTTACAACTTGAAAATATTGAGAAGAGATTTTTAGAGTTTGAAAAAGCAATGGATGAGAATATGTATAGTGACGTTGTACATATTGTTAAGGCTTTGGATACTATGATTGAACATATGGAAATAGTTGTTTCTGAAGTTCCTGATTTGATGCTTATGTGTAAACAACTTATTCCGAAAAGGATTAAAGAGATAGAAGATACTAGTAAAGACATGGTAGAAAAAGGTTATCCTATTGAGTATTTAAATCTTGAATATAATTTAAAAGAGTCTCGTAAAAATGTTGATACTATTTTAGATAGAATTAAAGTTTTGAATCTTGAAGATTGTATGTTTGAACTTAAAACTATTCTTGATTATTTAGATAGTATTTTTGTTGATTTTGAAAAAGAAAGACTTTCTCGTAAGGTATATGAAGAGGGTATTAGAGATTTTGCTAAAAAATTAAAGAAGACAGATAAGGTTGTAACTGATATTTATGAACAATTAGATGATATTAAAAGTATGTATGATCTTAATGAAGAGGATGTTAAGATTATTAATGAAGTTAATAAGGATTTAACTTTAATAAAAGATGAGTATAAGAATGTAATTGCAAGAGTAAAAAATAGCGCTACTCCATATTCTTTAATTACTAAAGAAGTTGATGAATTATCTTTAAAACTTAAACAAACAGAATCTACTCTTGATGTTGCACTTAAGAGTCTTGGTAATATGTATGAAGATGAGCAAAGAGCTAGAGAGCAATTGAATGAAATTGATAAACTATTGAAAGAGTGTAAGGAGAAAATGAGAGAGTTTAAATTGCCTATTATTAGTGATAATTATTTTGTTGAACTTAATGAAGCTAATGAAGCAATTGAGGAGGTTGTCAAAGAATTATCTCGTAAACCGATAGTTATTAAAACACTTAATACTAGAGTTGATACTGCAAGAGATTTGGTTTTAAAACTTTATAATACAACATTAAATATGATTAAGAAGGCTAAACTAACTGAAACTGTTATTGTTTATGGAAATAGATATCGTACTCTTCATGAAGATATTGAAAGTGGTCTTGATAAAGCTAGTTCCCTTTTCTTTAAAGGTAATTATGATAGTGCGTTAAAATATTGTATTGATACGCTTAAAATAGTTGATGATAGTATAGAGGAAAGAATTAAAGTTTATGAGAATAAGATTTGATGAAAAGGGAAGGGGAACCTATGAATTTTTAACAGTTGCTGTAGTATGCTTAATTTTATCAACTATATTTCTGTTTATAGTTATCAATAATAGCAAACATGAAAAATTTCTAGTGTTTAAATATAATGCTAAAACTGTTGGAATTAATGCTGTTAATTATAATAATAGCACTGGTGAAGACGTAGTTTATTTATATGAGTTAATTGATAACAACTTAGTAACGAGAATTAAAAATAATTTTTCTGGTGATGAGTTTTGTGATTTATATGAATCTAAAGTAATATTTTCTGATAGTTCTAAAAAGGTTACTTTAAAATGTGGAGACTATTTGATTTATAATCAAGATGTAACTAGTAAAGAATATAATATTTATAAAGTAAGTAATTGGTCTTCTTCTAGGATTACTGGTAATAATGTTGATACTATTACGGTTTATGGTTTGATTAAAAATGGTAAGAATTTACTTGATGACTATTATGAGAAAGATTTATTTATTAAGTTGGTTAGTAATAGTTATGGCTCTAAATATAATAGCATTAAAAATATTAAAAAAGATTATCAAGTTAAGAAGAAAACGCTTTATCGTAAAAGAGTATTAGTTGATTAAATTAATATTCTTTTTTATTTTTTCGTGCTATAATTAATATGGAGTAAATATAAGGAGGATGATATTATGAATAAAAATAAGGAAAAAGACTTTTTTGATAGTCCTAGCATGATTACATTTATTTTAATAGGTTTATTAGTGGTTCTTATTATTTTGTCCCAGTCTTTTGCTATTCAAAGTCATATGGGTGCTGGCGATATCTTTAGATCTATCATTAATCATAATAGTATTTATTTGATTAGTTTGATTTATTTTATTTTGATTAGATTTAAATTTGGTAAGAAGTATTTTGATTATTTAAATTTAATTATGTTTTCTTTTTATTTTCTTACTACTTTTGCTGGTTTGTTTACAATTTTTCAATCATTTGATTTTAGCTCTATTTTGAATTTGGCTTTCTATGTTTTAATTACTTTGTATTTTGGCTATTCTTTTTTTACTAATACTGTTATTGGAAAAGATTTGAAATTGTCTGATAGTCCGTTAGCAGAAATAAAAAATGGACAGTATTATTATTTATTAATTGGAATTATTGTTATTAGTTTAATAGTATCTTTAATTTCTGTTAGTAGTTTTGAAGATGTAGTTGTATATTTATTGGAAGCAATTTATCAATTTTTATTTATTAGATATATTTATTTATATAAAGAATATATTGAGGAAAAAAAGATAAATAATTCTTCTAATAAGACAAAGGATAGCACAAAAAAAGATTCTATTATTTTAGATAATGAATCTGATAAAAAGAAATATAAGAAAAATAGTGGTGTCTATAGAGACATTGATAGTAAAAATATTAGAAAGAAAAAATCTAAGGGGAATGATGAGGAGGCTCAAAAGTGAGAGATTTATTTGATGAAATTGACGAAGAACGTAAAGATTTACCTAAATTGGTTAATATAAGTAGAGAAGTACAAAGGAAGCGAAGTTATAATTTTTATCAACAATTAGCTGTATGTTTATTTATATTTTTATTTATTACAGGGGTTATTATAGGTAATTTATTTCCTGCTTGTAGGGAAACTTCAGAATTATTTTCTACTTGTACTAGAACGGAATACAATTTAGCTTTAACACTTTTGTTTTGGCTTGGTAGCTTTGTTTTTTGTAGTTTAATTTATGGATTAGGGGAAATAATAAGATTGTTAAATTTAATTGCTTATAATACAAAAAGAAAATAAGATTTTTAGTGTCTAGTTTATAGACACTTTTTTATTGTAAGAGTGTATTTAAAGAAGGTAGTTAGTTGAAATGTAAATTAAATTATTAAGTTTTTTGATCTTAACTTTAAAGAAATATAAAAAGCAACGTAATGCTGCTTTTATTTATTACATATATATTACATAATATAACAATTATTAGTATTAAATTTAACCTTAATTTTTCATATATTATCAAAGCTTTTTAATAATTTAACTTAATTAGTTATATTAATTTCTTTCTTTTTCTTATTAAATAAGGGTTTAAATGCTTTAGGAATATTTTTTTAATTGAATTTAATACTTGAGTCTATAAATATATAGAAAATAAATTTTATTAATTCTATAATTGATGCAATTAAAATAGTTAAAGCATAGGCATAAGTACCTAAACCTTTCATTTCTAATAAAATCAAAATAATTGTTGGTATTCTACCAAGCACATAGAAATAGCTATTATAACTATACAAGTTAAAATAAAGCCATCATAATTTTACTCTTTATTGTTTAAATAAAATAATGATTGTTAAGAATATTTACCATCTGTCACAAGTTAAATTGTACTCATCACATAATTCTTCTGTTAAAATTGTATTTTCATCAAAATCAAATCCACCACAAGTTCCTTTAAATTTGGTAGCATTTAATAAAATTTGTTGAATTTTTGAATCTAAAGTCTTACCATCAGATTTGTAATCATTATTTTTGAAAACTAAATAATTATATGTAAAAGTAAGCCGATGATTTTCAAATGTATATTCTACGTCTTTAATTCCTGTATAATTATTGTTTTGATATTTTTTAAATAAATCAACCATGGCAGTTTCTTGATTTTCATTAAATTTTAAAGAATTAATATTATTTTGTAATCCTTCTTCTGTTATTTCTTC
>CALVRG010000048.1 GCA_944358505.1 uncultured Bacilli bacterium
CGTTCATTGGTATAACAACGAACGTATTCAAAAGAAACTTGGATATTTATCACCTGTACAATACAGACTTAAATATTCATAAAACAAATATTTTTATTTAGTGTGTACTTGACAGGTACTAGTATCACCCCCCTTTATTTTTATTTAACTTCTAGCTCAATAGGACAATGATCGCTTCCAAAAACATTCATATCTATTTTCATATCAACTACATTATTTATAAATCTATTAGAAACAAGAAAATAATCAATTCTCCAACCTATATTTTTTTCTCTTGCCCGTCCCATATAACTCCACCATGAATAAACACCAGTTTTATCTTTATTAAAATATCTGTAAACATCAATAAAGCCACCATCTAGAAGTCTTGTAAAAGCATCTCTTTCTTCAATAGTAAAACCAGCATTACCAATATTACCTTTAGGATTAGCAAGATCTATTTCTTTATGAGCAACATTAAAATCACCACAAACAACAACAGGTTTTACCTTGTCCAATGTTTGTAAATAGGAAAGGAAATCTTTTTCCCATTCCATTCTATAACTAAGTCTCGACAAATCTCGCTTTACGTTAGGAACATAAACTGTAACCAAATAAAAATTATCATATTCTAAAGTAATAACTCTACCCTCATGATCATGCATATCAATAGATATTCCATAACTAACATTAAGAGGTTTTACTCTAGAATAAACTGCAACACCAGAATAACCTTTTTTATCAGCTGGGTTTAAATAAAATTCATAATCATTTGGCCTGAAAGGAATCTCAGATTCTAATGCTTTTACTTCCTGCAAACAGTAAACATCAGCATTTATTTCTTTAAAAAAATCTTCGAATCCTTTTTTTAGACACGCTCTAAAGCCTGCTACATTAAAAGATATTATCTTCATACTTTACACATTCTCACTTGCAATAGATTGTAAAGCAGTAATAGCGACAACACCAACTATATCATTAGCATTACATCCCCTTGACAAATCATTTACAGGCTTTGCCAAACCTTGAGTAACAGGGCCATAAGCTTTAGCTTTAGCAAGTCTTTCCGTAATCTTATAAGCAATATTGCCAGCATCTAAATCAGGAAATATCAATACATTAGCTTTCCCTGCTACTTTACTATTAGGAGCTTTACTCTTAGCAACTTTAGGTACAACAGCAGCATCAAATTGTAACTCACCATCTAAATTTATATCTGGATACTTCTCTTTAGCAATATTTACAGCCTTAACTACCTTATCTACATCACTACATTTAGAAGAGCCTAAAGTAGAATGAGATAAAAATGCTACAATAGGTTCAGCCTCTACTAAAAGTTTAAATGTATCAGCACTAGCTTTAGCAATTTCAACTAATTCTTCACTAGTAGGATTCCTATTCATTCCACAATCAGAATAAACAAATATACCATTTTCCCCATATTCACAATTAGGTACATCCATTAAAAAGAAAGAAGAAGCAACTTTCATATCTTTAGCAGTCTTAATAATTTGTAAAGCAGGTCTTAAAGTATCAGCACTACTATGACTAGCACCAGATACAACTCCATCAGCATATCCATCTTTAACTAACATATTAGCAAAATAAACATAATCATTTAAAATAATATTTCTAGCATCTTCCATACTAATTCCTTTATGCTTTCTAAGAAGATAAAAATCATTAACAAGTTTTTCTCTATCACTAAAATTATTAGGATCTATAATCTTAACATCACTAATATCAATATTATTTTCTTTAGCAAAATTTTTTATTTCACTTTCTTTACCTATTAAAATAATATCCGTAAAACTTTCTTTACTTACTATAGAAGCAGCCTCAACTACTCTAATATCATTAGATTCAGGTAAAACTATTTTTTTATGTTCACCTCTTACCCTATCTTTAATTCTTTCTATTAATTCCATCAAATCATCTCCATAAATATTTTATCAAACCACTGCAACTAAGTCCATAATTAAAAACAATTATTTAAAATTAAAAAGGATACTAAAAGTATCCCATAAATATATTAATAGCCTAACTAAAAATTATATCACTATTAACAGGTACTACTTGTATAAAAGTATTACCATCGCTAACAACAAGTTCCTTACCATCATCATAACTATAAGTAGTTTTACCACTCCTAGAATCTTTTTTCCAAAAAATAGGAATAGCATAACCATTAGTAATATAATAACCTTCACCACTAGAAACTGTATCTAAATCCTGTCTACCATAACTATCAATAGTTCTATTATTAACTTTTATAATAATAATATTTTTATAATGATATTGCAATCCACTATCTCTATCTGTATGAGGACTATTATTCATATAACGCAAATAATATTTGTTACTAGAATCATATACATAACTTCTAACTTGACTATAAGAATAAGTCATACTAATATTATTAGCATTAAGTAAATTACTTTTAGCATCAAAGTTAACATCGTCAGTAGTATAATTTAAAAGATGATAATTATCACTTGTAATTCTATAACCCATACTACTAGAAACTTCATATAAATTTTCTATGCTAGTAAAAACATTATGTGGTGCTGAGATTTTATAATCACGATAATAGCCATTATCGTAAAGTCCATTAATATTATTAACGCCTAAAGCTTTAATATCATTTTCGGCATAAGTACTCCATCCATAATGAGCATAAATAGCATCACTTTCCAAGGCATAATCTAAAAAGTAATGTCTACTACTTCTAACAGGGCCAATAACACTAGTATCAACATCCTTAAATATAGCCATTATCCGCGTTAAACCACCTTCTACTATTATTTCATACGTTAAATAAGCATCTTGAAGACCAACATGTGAATTATTACCTACATTATTATCAATCATAACAGCAATAGGACGTTTTCCACTACTTTCATCATAAACTGTTAACTTCTTCTTCGTAACAGTATTAACATCTTCTATTTTATCTTTTTTTGTCTTATCTTTAGAATCATTATTACCCAAAAACAAATAAAAACAGCCTATCAAAGATAACAAAATGCAAATAATAAAAAATATTACAATAAATTTCTTTTTTTTACCAAATTTAGAATTTATACTAACATTCCCTTTTTTTTGCTTTAAACACATATTTCACCTACCTAAAACTATTAATTAGTTTCTATATCATAATCACTTGGCATTATTTGTATAAAAGTATTACCATCATTAACTTCTATTTCTTCACCATTACTATAACTATAAATAGTTTTACTATTTCTTGAATCTTTCTCCCAAGTAATAGGCATTAAATATCCATTAGTAATATAATAACCGCTACCACTAGAAACAGTATCTAAATCCTGCCTGCCATAACTATCAATAGTATTATTATTAACCCTCATAATAATTATATTCTTATAATGATATTGTTCTTTACTATCCCTATCTGTATGAGCAATACCATTCATATAGCGAAGATAATATTGATGTTCTTTATCATAAGTATAACTTCTAAATTCACTTCTTGAATAAGGAATCACAACCTCATTAAGTTCAAACCCTTCCAAATCACAATTTTCATCTTCACAATTATTATTTTTATCTACTTTTGCTAAATTTATTTTATCTGTAACAAAATTTAAATTCTCATAATTATTAGAAGTTATATCATAACCAAGCTCTTTAGCTTTTAAATATAAATTGTCTATACTAGTAAAAACATTATGTGGTGCTGCAATTGATTGATCACGATAAAAAGCATCATCATAAAGTCCATTAATATTATCAACACCTAAAGCTTTAATATCATTTTCAGCATAAGTACTCCATCCATAATGAGCATAAATAGCATCATTTTCTAAAGCATAATCTAAAAAGTAATGTCTACTACTTCTAACAGGACCAATAACGCTAGTATCAACATCTTTATAAATAGCCATTATTCGTGTCAAGCCACCTTCAACTATTATCTCATAAGTTAAATAAGCATCTTGAAGTCCAACTTGCTCATCATTTTCCACATTATTATCAATCATAACTGCAATGGGACGTTTATTACTATCTTCATTATAAACGGTCAATTTTTTAGTATCTACCGATATAGGAATATCATTACCTAAATAAATAAAATAATAATAAATACTAAAAATTAATAATAAAAATAAAATAATGAAAAAAACTAAAATAACTTTTCTTTTTTTCTTCTTTTTCAAAAGTATCACCTCTACCATAATTCTATCATAAAAATATCCAACTTAATAGAACTTTTTATAGTAAAAAACATAAAGTATATTAGGTGTTGTTTATGTCAAATATAATACAATATACAAGTAAAGAACTAGACTTATTAGCCAGATTAATGCGTGCTGAAGCAGTAGGCGAAGGTGACTATGGTATGCTTATGGTTGGTAATGTTGGAGTAAATAGAGTTTTAGCAAACTGCTATACATTTAGAAGCATCGCTACTGTTACACAAATGGTATATCAAAACCCTGGAGGTTTTGCAGGCATCAATAGCCCTCAATTCACAGCAGGTTCAACTATTAAAGAAAGAGAATTAGCAGAAAGAACATTAAAAGGAGAATATTATTATCCAGCTACTAATGCACTATGGTTTTATGCACCAGGAAGTGGAAAAAGTTGCATAAGTACATGGTACGATCAAAAACTTGCAGGTAAATTTAAAAATCATTGCTTCTATTTACCAGACCCTAATATTTGCCCACCATTACACTAAAAAAGTATTGTCAAAACAAATTAAACTATGCTATAATTAAGTTGTTCTAAAAAAGCCATAGGGGCGTGGTATAATGGTAGCATAGGAGTCTCCAAAACTTTTGATGGGAGTTCGATTCTCTCCGCCCCTGCCAGAAAAAATACCGATTTTTCTTATAATACAAAGGAAAATCGTTTTTATTTTTCGCTTATAAATAACAATTATTCTTATGCTTAAAATATATAAGTTCCTCGAAGAATAACTTTTATTAGGGGTTATTCTTTTTATTATCCACAAAATATCATTTTTATGATATAATTTCTTAAAGGAGTGAAGGTGTATAATGAAGAAAAAATTATTCTTATGCCTACTATCAAGTGCCATAATATTAGGAATAACAGGCTGCGGTAATAGTTCTAAAATTAATGAAAATTCATCTAAAAAACAAGAAAACAACAAAATTAATTTAAATGATAATATAGAAGTTACTATTAATACTAAAAGTACAGGTACATCTGATTGTTTTTTCTATATTTTTACTACTAATCTACAAGAGGTATTTCCAAATGCTAAAGTCGATGATTACAATGGTTATCATTCTGTTGCTTATTGGATAGGACCAGCAATAGATGCTAGTGACGAAGAAATAACAGAAGAAGGATTACAAAATAATATTAATTCTTTAAAATTTAATGAAAATCAAGAAACTGCCATGGTTGATTTATTTAAAAAATATCAAAACAATAATTATACAGGAATTAAAGACG
>CALVRG010000049.1 GCA_944358505.1 uncultured Bacilli bacterium
TAGTATTATATCTCTAAAAAATAGTATCATAATTGACTTTTTAATGCAGCAAATAAATATCAAAAAAAGGCACTTGTTACTGAAAAAAAAATATAGTATAATCAATATAGAATAAGAAGGTGTTAACATGTTAGGTACAATAAGAGAAATAGTTGATAATAATGTTATTTTAGATTTAAGTATAGATTTAACTAAACAAGCTAATCTATTGAATTTACATGTTATTTTTGAAGATAATGGAACTAAAATTGTAGGAGAAATTGTTAATAGTACAAAGACTACTTTAAAGATAAATATTGTTGGTGAAATTAAAAATAATGAGTTTTTGCCTGGTATAAGTGTTAAGCCATCTTATAGATCTACTACTAGGATTGTAAATATGGAAGAACTTTCCTTAATACTTGGTCCAGTGGAACCAACTGCAAATGAAGTTACATTTGGGTATTCTAATATATATCAAAACTATAAAATTAATGTAGATGTAAATGGTTTTTTCAGTAACCATTTCGCTATACTAGGTAACTCTGGAGCAGGTAAATCATTTTCAGTTAGTAGAATTTTACAAAATGTTTTTGCAGACCCTAAAAAAAGTCCTGTAAATGCTCATGTTATTATGTTTGATGCTTATGGTGAGTATACAAGAGCTTTAGGAAATATAGATAAAGTAAATCCTAATATGCATTATAAAACTTATACAACTAATCCTGATAATGTAAATAGTGAGATATTAAATATACCTTTGTGGTTGCTTGGAGTAGATGATTTAGCATTACTTCTTGATGTAACGACACCAAATCAAATTCCTATTATTGAAAAAGCATTATCACTTGTTACAATCCTTACAGGTGATGACCCAGATGTTATTAAATATAAAAATGATATTATTGCAAGAGCAGTTCTTGATATTTTATTAAGTGGACATCAATCTACTAAGATAAGAGATCAAGTAATAGCAGTACTTACTAAATTTAATACTAAAGATTTAAGTTTAGAAGCTAAAATAGTACAACCTGGATATGTTAGAACTTTTAAACAATGTTTATATATTGATAAAACAGGTAAATTAATGGAAATGGAATTAGTAGTAAACTTTGTTAAACAATTTATTATGGATGGCTTTAATTTAGAAGATTGTCCTGAGAAGTTCATTGCTTATACTCTAAAAGACTTAGAAACTGCAATGGATTTCGCTCTAATTAGTGAAGGTATATTAAAAAGTGATAAAGTTTATGACTATGCTAATGTTCTAAGTGTTAGATTACATACCCTTGCCAATAGTCCTAATCATGTTTTCTTTGATTCTAATGCATATATTTCTAAAGATACTTATTTAGATAGATTATTTACTAATATGAATGGACAAAGATGTCAAATAGTAAATTTTAATATCAGTTATATTGAAGATAGACTTGCTAAAGTTATAACTAAAATAATATCAAAATTAATTTTTGATACGGCAGTTACTAATGAGGCTAGAGGTAGTATTCCATATCATATAATTATAGAAGAAGCACATCGTTATGTTCAAAAAGATACTGATACTGAGATACTTGGTTATAATATCTTTGATCGTATTACTAAAGAAGGACGTAAATATGGTGTTCTTTTAGGATTAATTACGCAAAGACCTAGTGAACTTTCCGATACTGCTATATCCCAGTGTTCAAACTTTGTTATACTTAGAACATTACATCCAAAAGATTTGAATTATATTAAGGAAATGGTACCATCTATTTCATTAGAAGTTGCTAACCAACTTAAAAATTTAAAACCTGGTAATGCTATTGCCTTTGGTAGTGCTTTTAAAGTTCCGATTAATATGCAATTCGAAAAAGCTAATCCAGAGCCTCTGTCTAATAATGTTGATATTAAAAATATTTGGTATAATAGCAATTAACTACTTTTCTAATTTAAAAAAATATGTTACTATAATATATAGTTAATAGGAGGATAAGATATGGCTTTAGATAAATTGAAAAAATTAATAGGTAGTGATGATAATGATTTTGAGGAAGAAGTTAAAGAGGAGGAGTATTATAAAGTGAGTAAAGAAGAATATATGGATGAAAACGGTGTTGCAGGCAGTAAAATGATGTTATTAGAACCACGTGCTTATTCTGAAAGCCAACAAATAGCAGATTACTTAAAAGAAAGAAATGCTGTAGTTGTTAATTTAAAACGTGTAACACCAGATCAAGCGAAAAGAATAGTAGATTTTTTAAGTGGTACGTTATATGCTATTGGTGGTGATTTACAAAAACTAGGAGGAGGAATATTTTTATGTACTCCGAATAATGTTAATGTAGAAGGAGAAATTAGTGATGATGCTGCTCCTAAGACTACAAGAAAAGCTAAAAAGCAAGAAGACGATGAATTTGATTGGTAATAACCCGTACTAAGGGATGTGATATTAATGGACAAATTTAATTATGAAGCGAATGGGTATAATCGTGCTGAAGTTAATAAATTTGTAACAGATGTAATTAAAGAGACTGAAGGAATAATAAAAAAATAAAAGGAACAAAAAAAAGAAATAGCTGAACTTAAAGATAAATTAAGTCACTATGAAGACTTAGAGAATACTTTAAAGCAATCTTTAATTAATGCTGAAAAAACTGCTGATAATGTTAAGAGACTAGCAAGAGAAGAAGCTGATATTATAGTTAGTGATGCTAAACATAATGCTTCAAGGATAGTGGGAGAGTCATTATTAAAAGCTAGAAAGATAGAACAAGAGGCGG
>CALVRG010000050.1 GCA_944358505.1 uncultured Bacilli bacterium
ATGAAGATAAAATTCCTATCTTAAATTATAAAATAGTACAGGAATTTAAATAAAATAATGTAGCACTATATAAAAAAACATGTTATACTGTTATTAGTAGAATATTAAAGAGTAAAAGAGGGATGAAGAATGGATACAAAAGAAAATGAAGTTGTTTACCTACATTTAGATGATATAATTCCAAATAGATTTCAACCACGTCAAGTATTTGATGAAAAGGCATTAAAAGAATTAGCCGTATCTATTAAAGAACACGGTGTAATTCAACCAATTATAGTACGTAATATTGGAAATAAATACGAAATAATAGCAGGAGAACGTCGTTATAAAGCTTCAGCTATGGCCGGACTTACTACTATACCTGCTATTGTACGTAATTTGGATGATAAAGAAAGTAGTAAAGTAGCACTTCTAGAAAATTTACAAAGAAAAAATTTAAATCCTATAGAAGAAGCTAAAACATATCAAAAGATACTTGAATTAGATCAAATGACTCAAGAAGAACTAGCAAAGACAATGGGAAAAAGTCAAAGTGCAGTTGCCAATAAATTAAGACTTCTTTCTTTAACTGACGAAGTGCAAGATGCTCTATTAAAAGATGAAATATCAGAACGTCATGCAAGAACTCTTCTAAATGCTCCTGATAGTGAAACACAAAAGAAATTACTAAAAGAAGTAATAGATAATAAAATGACTGTCAGAGAATTAGAGGAAAAATTAAAGCCAAAAGAAGAGATAACTAAAGAGGATGTGAGACCTATTTTTAATACAGAACAACAACCAAGCAATATAAATACAACACCTAATAATAACTTTAATAATAGTATAGGAATAGATTATTCAACTCCGCCTAAATTTATTGACTACGATATACCAAATATTAATGACAACTTAGAAAGCACTGCTGGTAAAACAATTGATATCAACCAAATAAAGGATAATGCTAGAGATATTAATGCACCTATAGAAGAACCTAAAAAAGATATTAATGAATTTCTAAAAGCAGCTCCTACTAATAATCAACCACAAACAGAAACATCAGGTTTTAAGTTCTTTTCTCCACTTGATGAAGACACTAAAAAAGAAACAGAACCTAAAAAAGAAGATTCAACAAATCAAATATTTAACACTCCAACCCCAAGCAATGCACCTTTTACAACTGACCCATTTAGTTTAGGAGAAGAAAAGACAAAAGATTTGAAAGATACAACAAGTACATCTATGGACAATCTTTTAGCTGGAGTAGAAAAAAATGAAGAATCAAAAATTCCCCCAGTTGATACGTTTAATAATCCCTTTGCTAAAAATCCAATATTTCAAGATAATATTTCAAGTATAAATCAACCAACAGAGCAAAAACCAAAGTACAGTTTAAATGAATCTATAAATATGATAAGAGATACTGTTAAAAAAATTGAAGAAAGTGGCTTTAAAACAGATGTAGAAGAAATGGATTTTGTTAATAATTATCAAATAGTTATCAAAATATCAAAAGAGAACAACAATCAATAAAAGTAGAGAAATCTACTTTTTTCCATAATAGGAAAGTTATACTACCCAAAATATTAAAAATGTTATAAAATAAAAGAAGAGAAATAATAATATTTATTAAAATAGTTTTAATATTTATATATTTTTGATACAATAATTAAGATAAAAGAAGAGAGTGATAAAATGGCAAAGGTAATTTCATTAGTAAATCAAAAAGGTGGAGTAGGCAAGACAACAACAAGTATTAACCTTTCTGCCTCATTAGCTTTTCTTGGTAAAAAAGTTTTATTAGTTGATTTAGATCCTCAAGGAAATACTACAACAGGAGTAGGGATAAATAAGGGAGAAATTAATTTAAGTGTATATGATGTTTTAACTAATAAATGTACAACTAAAGATGCAATAATTAAAACAAAATATAAAAAATTATATGTTTTACCTGCTACAATTAATCTAGCAGGATTAGATATCGAATTATTAGAAAAGAGTCAAAGTGAACCAGGTTTTGCCAAAGGAGCTCAACTAAAATATCATTTAGGAGAGTTAGAAGATGAAAATTTTGACTATATAATAATAGATTGTCCCCCATCTTTAGGATTAATAACAACAAATGCTTTAACTGCTAGTGATTCTGTAATTATTCCTGTTCAATGCGAATTTTTTGCTCTTGAAGGAATTATGCAACTTTTAAATACTATAAGATTAGCTCAAAAACAATTAAATCCTAACTTAGATATTGAAGGGGTACTATTAACAATGCTAGACTCAAGAACAAATTTAGGGTTTGAAGTAGTAGATGATATAAGAAAGTTCTTTAAAGAAAAAGTATATAATACAATAATTCCAAGATTAATAAGACTAACTGAAGCTCCATCACATGGTGAACCTATAATAGTATATGATCCTAAAAGTAAAGGCTCAGAAGCTTATTTAAACTTAGCAAAGGAAGTGATAGATAGAAATGGAAAATAAAAGAAGAGCACTAGGAAGAGGCTTAGAAGAGTTATTTAATAATGAACCTATTAATATTTCTCAAGTAGAAGAAGAAATAATCAATAATACTCCTAAAGAACATATAACAATGTTAAATTTAGATGAATTAAGAAGTAATCCTTATCAGCCAAGAAAGAATTTTGATGAAGAAAGTTTGAATGAGCTAGCTTCATCTATCAAAGAACATGGTGTATTTCAACCTATAATTGCTAAAAAAAGTAT
>CALVRG010000051.1 GCA_944358505.1 uncultured Bacilli bacterium
CAGTAAAAAAGAGTAAAAATAATTAATTAGTAAAAAATGGATAGAATCTAATTAAAAATGATTCTATCTATTTTTTTCTTCTCATTTTACACCACGACGAAAAGACACCATGTAAAGTGTAAAAAAATATATAAAAAGTAGTGATTTCAAAGAACAAATAGTGTATAATTTAATCATCAAATCTTAATTGAAAGTTAGTTTCTAAATTATTAAGATCTGAGATTGTGGAAGTAAGTGCGTATAGAAGGAAATGACTTACTTCTTTTATTTTGAGTTTTAATGATTTAGTCAATAGATTTCCTTGTTCTAACAATTGTCTGATAGTATGTGCAAATTGAATAAAGAAATAATGAACTTTCATAGCATTGTCATTTCTACTATTTAAATGAGAAATGTTGAAAGTTCTATGCTTTTGATTATAGAAACCTTCATTTTCTATTTTCCATCTTTTCCTTCCAAGAGATACTATTTCTTTAATACTATTATCATTAATATCCATATTACTAATATAACGAAAAATAGTTGTTTTGTTCTTTTTAGATTCTATATATTTAAATGCACTAAGTATGTGATTTTTATATTTAATATTAGTAGAGAGATAATAATTTTTATATTTAACTTCATTGAAGCATTGTATATTTCCTTCAAAAGTACTATTAATTTCTTTCAATCTATCAGGTTTTAAATTAAAAATATAATTCCACCTATTTTTTTCACATATTTCTATAATTGGTTCTACAGCATATAAGGCATCTCCAGTAATAATGAATTTATATTTCGGGTAATTCTTTTTAATACGTTTAATCATTCTTTTGAAAGCTTTAATTTCACAATCTTGTTTTTGTTTTTCTGTAATCATTTTTTCATTTTCAATAAATTCTGAATCTAAACTGATAATAATATTACCAACAACTAATTTACACTCTAAAACATACTTGTAATAAGAGACTTTCCCATCTTTGTGTTTTCTAATCAGGCAGTTGTTATTAAGATTATAATCATGGTTAGATAGACCAGTACCATCAAACACTAGTTGAAATGCACCTTTATATCTAAACTTATCAAACATTTTAGAACGTATTAAAGTTTTAACAATATACTTTTGAATACATCTTAATTCATTAATATTTATATTAATAAATACATCTTGAATAGTTTCCCAGTATGGAAGTTCTCTTAAATCTTGTCCACAAATTTTAGATAAATTTTTAATACAATTATCAGTATCAAAAGTATCAGAAGAAATGTCAGTCATAGTAGTAAGACCACAAAGAAGACCAAAAAGGCGAGTAACACATATTGTTTTCATCTTATATGTTATATAGCTTTTATTTCTAACATCGGTTAAATTACTAAACATATTTAATAAATCAGGAAGATATTTATTAATAATAGAATATAGTTCTTTAATCAAATCTTTATCTTTTCTTAATTCTCTTCTTTGTTTTCTGTTCATTACTACATACCACCCTTTTATTATGTAGTAATTATATCAAATTTATTGCGAAAAAAATGTGCTCTTTTTTACTGTAATTATGATAAATGATTATCTTTTTTTGTTTTTTGTGATATATTATAGTATATAGAAATATATTGGGAGATGTAGTATGAAAGTAGTACCTAAAGTCCAAGATTCGACACTAAGAATATTACAGTGTTTGAATTGGCAATTAAATAGTATTGGTGAAGTAGCACCACTTATTTCGGAACAAGGATTTGATGCTGTTCAAGTGGGACCTTTACAACCTTTAAAAGAAAATAATTATGAGGATTGGTGGTTATCATATCAACCGTGTTCTTTTGATATAGGAAATCAATATGGATCAAAGGAGGATTTTATTCATCTTTGTGAAGTTTTACATGATAATGGTTTATTTGTTTTTCCTGATGTTATTTGCACGCATGTTGCAGTAGTTAATGATGGAAGATTGATTCCTCATGAAAAAGTTGATTATAAATTAACATCTAATCCAGCTTTTTGGAGAGAAAATAAAGAGGTCATTGATTGGGATGATCGATTTCAAGTGGTTAATTACTGTGCAGGTTTACCTAGTTTTAACTTGTCTAATCGAGATTTACAAGACTATATTATTACATTTTTGAATGAATTTATTGACTGTGGTGCTGATGGCTTTCGTTTTGATTCTGCAAAAAGTATAGCTACGCCAAGAGAAGGTTGTGATTTTTTTCCTAGGGTTTTGGGTAGTTTAAACAAAGAAATTTATAATTATGGCGAAGTTATTTTTGCTGATGAAAATTTAATTAGAGCATATGTAGATTACTTAGACGTTCTTACTAATACTTGGAGTTGTCAAAAAAATAATGTAGTTTTATTTTCTGAAAGTCATGATTCTTATTTGGGTCTTGGGTATACAAGAGATAAAACTTCAGCAGAAATTACTCAGGATTATGCTCATGTTGTGGATAATTATCCTAAAACAATTTATTATGCAAGACCTTTTGATGATGAATGGAAAAGTTCAGAAGTTCAAAAAATACATCAAAAAACGAAAAAAAATTGATATTGTGAATAAAAAAGTTCTTTTTATCTCATAAGAAAGATGAAAGGAGCT
>CALVRG010000052.1 GCA_944358505.1 uncultured Bacilli bacterium
CTTTTGACCAATATTTATTTTTTCCACCTTTAGGTCTTCCCATAACATCATCTCCTTTATTAAATTATATCAAAAGAAAAGTAGATCACATTCTTTTTATGTGTCTACTTTTACTTTATCACTTCAAAATATTATAAATTCTTGCTCTTTTTTTTCATTAAAGATTTTAAATAATCTTTTTCTTCTCTACTAACTCTTAAAGATTCTCTTATTTTAGCAATAGACTTATTATAAATAAATATATCTTTTACATCATTTCTAATAAAATTTAAAGTTTTACTTTTATCAAGTAAATAAATATAACTAAGTAACCAAGAAATAGCCATTTTTACATAATAAGCATTATTAGTATTAGTTCTAATTAAATAAAATATATCATCCAAATATCTATCTTTTACATAATAATTAAGTAAAAAAACATAAGCACTTCTACAAGTAAATTCATGTTCATCTAAAGCTAATTTTTTTATATAAGGTAAATAATCATCAAGAATATCTTCTTTTAATTTAAACCTATTAATAGTCATATCACAAATAGCCCAATTATCTACTTTTTTAATAAATTTATTAAAATAATCTTTTCTTTTATTATTATCTTTAATGCTTGCAATAATAAAACCAAGTATTAATACCTCTTCATAATAAGTGAATGTAACTACGTTATAAAAGTAATCTATATTTATATTTTTTAACTTTCTAGCAATTTGCTCTAAATATTTAGTTCTAACCCCAATCACTTTATAGTTAGTATTAATAATCTTTAAAGAAAATATTCTGTAATCTTCTTCACCATAAGATTTTAATTCTTTTATAAATTTATTATAATCAAATTCATTTAACATTTTTTCTTATTCTTTCTAAACTAATTACTTTAATATAACTAATAATACTAATAATAATCATACCTATATTAAGTATTAAAATAAATATAGTAAAAAAATTAATATCTTTAATACCATTAATAATACTAGTTATCTCATCTTCCATTAGTATATTTCTTGTAGAAAAATAGCTCAAAGTTAATATTAAGGTACTTAAAAAATATACTAAAGAAAATATTCCCAACTTAATTTTCTTTAACCTAAAAAATTTATAACAACATACCACTTCAATAGCCATAAATAAGAAAATAACAACTAAAAACAAATAATTTACCACAAAATACCTCCTAATATAATTCCCTTGGTAAAACTTTATCAAGAGCTTCTATAATGACTTTACTAGATTCTTCTAATTTATCCTTCTCATCCTCAGTCAATTTTATATCAATCACTTTTTCTATACCATTACTACCTATAATACAAGGCATAGATAAGTATACATCATAAGTTGTATTATAATTAGAAACAACATATACCTTCTTTAAATCATTTAAGATTGTTAAAGTAAGTTCTAATAAACATGCTGAAACTCCTTCGCTAGTATAACCTTTATACCTAATAATACTACTACCCATTCTCCTTGTCTTATCTTCTAATTCTTGCTTTTGATCAAGTGATAAAAACTTACTCAAATTTTGAAGACCAATATTCGCATTATTCCAAGCAACAAACTGGCTATTACCATGTTCACCTAATACATAAACATTTACATCATTTGGTTTAACATCTATTTCTTTGCTAATTAAGCTTTTTAATCTTGCAGTATCAAGCATAGTACCAGTACCAATTACTTTATTAAAAGGATGATCTGTATAGTGTGCTACCAATTGAGTAATAACATCAAGGGGATTAGTTGCAACTAAATAAATTCCTTTAAAATTAGTATTTCTTAAATTATTAGTAATATCAATTATTATTTCATTTGCTTTAGTTAGGTCATTTAATCTATCATTAGCGGATTGAGAAACACCAGTTGTAATAACAATAATATCTGCATCATCACAATCATTATAAGTACCAATCTTTAATTTAATATTACTATTTCCATATACTAAAGATTGTTCCAAATCAAGAATTTCCCCTTCTAGCTTTTCTTCATTAATATCAATTAAACTAATCTCAAGAGAAATATCAATTAAACACAATTTTTTTAAATAACTTAATCCTACGTTACCACAACCAATAATTACTATTTTTTTCATTAACATCTTCCCTTCTATTATTAGTCTATCACATAATAAAATAATTATAAAGAAAAGGAAGAAAATATCTTCTTCCTAAACGTCTTTACTTTTAAAAGCCTTGAAAAATTTATTCCAAACTTTTTCATTAGAATAATTTAAAATACCAACTTTATAAACTTTAATACCAAAATGTAATAATAAATATATAAAACCAATTAATATAACAATAGAAATTATTATATCTATTAGACCTATCTCACCCATCATAAATAAACTAGGACTAATAAATGAAGATAAAAATGGCACATACGAAAGTATTCTAATTAGTATTGAACCATTAAACATACCAGCCATCATAGACAAATAATAACCTGCTAATGATACTAAGATAAGTGGTGTTTGTAATTGACTAAAATCTTCCATATTAACAGTCATTGAGGCAAGTATACCTGCAACAACTGAATATGCAATAAAAGATAAAATTATTAAAACTAAAGTAAGTGGTATTACATAAATTAATTTGTCAATAAAACCAGTTTCAACTAAACTATCAAATATTGAAGTAACTTCACTAGGTAAAGATAAGCCATCCTTTAGCATATTTGTACTAATTAAAAAACCTATAACAGCATAAATAATTAATAACAATCCTTGTAGTATAACAAATATATTACTAGCTAAAATTTTAGATAAAAGATGCATTTTAGGCGAAATATTTGAAATAATTATTTCCATACTACGTGTTGTCTTTTCTTCACATATTTCGCCACCTACCATTTGAATTAAAAAAATAGTAAGCATAAAGAATGGAAGTATTACTGTAGGGAAAACACTAGACATAATAAGATCCATATTCTCATCTATAGTATTAGTATTACTTAGTACTACTCTATCAATTTCAACAGGACTTGATATTTTACTAAGAATAGTAGGATCTATATTATTAATACTCATACCAAGAGCAGATTTAGTAGAATTAAGTGCTTGTGATAAAACTTGATATGTTAAAGTATCTATCTTTTCTTTACTAATAACTTTAGCAGTAATATAATCAGATGAACTATTATTAAGTACTATAACAATTTCATTATCTTTCAAAGATTCTTTTTCTTTTGTCAAAGTATTATTACTTAAAGTTACATTTAAATTTACCATATCTTCAGTAGTATCAGTTAAAGATTTTATATTTTGTTTTAATAATTGATATGTATTAGTATTATTATCAATAACTATTATATTAGTATCACTACCAAAATCTCCACCAAAGAAAGTTATAATGGAATTTAAATTTAAAAGAAGTATAATTGCGATTGCAAGTATTATATTAGTAATTACAAATGACTTAGAATTTACTTTTTTCTTCAAACTAACTTTAGTCAAATACCAAAACTTTTTATTCATGAACGCCACCTACTTTCGCAATAAATATCTCATTAAGAGTAGGCTCTACTAAATCATATTTAGTAATATTAGAATTCTTTACTAAATTAAATACTTTAGGAGCAACTTCTTTAGATTCTATTTTAACCTCTACTTCTCCTCTTACATTAGAAACACTTATAACACCATTAACTTTTTTAATTTTTTCAAGAGGTAAATCATTACCACGCAGCATAATATTTTTAATTCCAAAATCTTCTTTAATTTGATTTAAATCACCACTTACAACAGGATGACCTTTAACTAAAATAATTAACTTTTCACAAAAATCCTCAATATGTTCCATTTGATGTGATGAAAAAATTATTGAACATCCCTCTTTCTGCAAATCATAAATAGCATCTTTCATCATCTTAACATTAATAGGATCAAGACCTGTAAAAGACTCATCAAGAATCAATAGTTTAGGATGATTAATAATAGCAGAAATAAACTGTATCTTTTGTTGATTACCTTTAGATAACTCTTTTATTTTTCTATTTTTATAACTAGTTATTTCAAATCTATTTAACCATTTATCTATTTCTTTTTCAATAACCCTTTCATCTAACCCTTTTAAAACTCCATAATATTTAAGCTGTTCAATAACAGTAAGTTTAGTAAGTAAACTTCTCTCTTCTGTAACAAATCCTATTTTATCAGTTAAATTATAATCTATTTTCTTTCCATCAAGTAAAACATCTCCACTACTTGCTTCAATAAGTCCCATTATAATCCTAAATGTTGTGGTTTTACCTGCACCATTTTCACCAAGAAGCCCAAATATTTCACCATCATTAACAGTAAAGGACAGATTAGATACTGCCCTATTATTTCCATAATATTTTGTAATATTTTTAACTAGAAGCATAATATTACTCCTTACATTTTTTTAATTAACTTTTTTTCTTCTTCAAGTTCAATATTATAACGATCAATAGCATCCATCCAAGTAGGTAATAATTCGAAATTTTCCTCTAATTTAGATTCATCAAATTTAGAATTTCTAGGACGATATGCTTGTTTTGTACCAGTTAATTTCAAATATTCTTCAGTTGTAACCCTATTAACAATAACATCTTTATTATTAGACTTAAATATATAATCAGCAAAATCTGCCCAGCTACAATATCCCTGATTAGTAACATTATACGTACCATAATTATTTGTTCTAACCATATCCACTAATACTTTAGCAAGATCAACAGTATAAGTTGGACTACCAATTTGATCATCTACCACATTTAACTTATTATGAGTTTCAGCTAATTTTAACATTGTTTTAACAAAATTATGGCCATTAATACCAAAAACCCAAGAAATTCTAGAGATAAAATGCTTTGGATTACGTCTTACTTCTTCCTCTCCCAAAAATTTAGTTTTACCATAAACACTCATCGGATTAACTTCATCTTCCTCAGTATATAATCCAACTTTAGTACCATCAAAAACATAATCTGTAGACATATAAACCATAGTAGCACCTATAGCAATTGATGCATCCACCACATTTTTAGTACCTGTTACATTAATATTAAATACAACATCCTCCATAGATTCAGCTTTATCTACTGCAGTCCATGCAGCACAGTGGAATATAATATCAGGTTTAAATTCATTTACTACTCTTTCAACTTCTTCCTTATTGGTAATATCCATCTCTTCTTTATCAATAGCAAGAATATCAGATTCTTTAACATTTCTTTTTAATAATTCTCTTTTTATATCATACCCAAGTTGTCCTTTATACCCAGTAATTAAATATTTCATTATTTATTTCTCCTTTTAAATAAAACTTTTGAATCTTTTAAAAGTGGATGAACTTTATCTTTATCAGACAAAATAGGATTAGTAATACCATTTTCCTTAAACATTTCTTCCCAATTAATATTAAGATCAGGATCATTCCAAAGAATTCCACCTTCTTTATTTGGAGCATAGTCATTATCAACTAAATACTGAAAAACAGTATTATCCTCTAAAGCAATAAATCCATGAGCAAAACCACGAGGTACAAATAGCTGTCTATTATTATCAGCAGTTAATTTAACAGCAGTAAACTCCCCATAAGTAGGAGAATCTTTTCTAATATCAACAACAACATCAATAGCCGCACCTCTAATAACTTCAACAATTTTAGCTTGACATTTAGGATCTTCTTGAAAATGAAGTCCACGAACAACTCCTTTAGAACTCATAGATCTATTGGCTTGCTTAACACCTTCAAAACCCAATGCTTTTAAATTTGCCTCTATATAATATGGTGAAAAATACCCTCTTTCATCACCAAACCTATCTGGTTCTAAAATATAACAATCTAATAAATTAGTTTCAATTTTTTTCATATTTACTTCTCCTCTACAATCTCCATTAAATGCTTACCATAAGTATTTTTTTTCATTAACTTAGCTGCTTCTAAAACTTTTTCTTTTGAAAGCCATCCATTTTTATAAGCAATTTCCTCAGGACAACAAATAGTAATATTTTGATGTTCTTGAATAGTAGCAACAAAATTAGTAGCATCAAATAGACTTTTAAAAGTACCAGTATCAAACCAACCATAACCTTCATTCAAAGTAATTACATTAAGTTTAGAATCATCCAAATAAATCTTATTTAAATCAGTTATTTCTAATTCACCTCTTTTTGAAGGAGTTAAAGTTGCAGATTTATCAATAACTGTATTATCATAAAAATAAAGACCCGTAATTGCATAGTTACTTTTTGGTTCTGTAGGTTTTTCCTCTACACTCAAAACCTTACCATTCTTATCAAATTCAACGACACCAAATCGTTCAGGATCATGAACATGATATCCAAAAACAGTTGCTTTGCCTTTGCTAGCATCATCTTTAGCTTTTAATAATTCTTCTTTTAAATTAGGTCCATAAAATATATTGTCACCTAACACCATACAACAAGTATCATCCCCAATAAAATCCTTACCTAAACTAAAAGCTTGTGCAAGACCATCAGGACTTGGCTGTTCCTTATAAGAAAAATTAACACCAAATTTTGATCCATCACCTAATAATTCCATAAACCTAGGTAAATCTTTAGGTGTAGATATAATTAAAATATCTCTTATCTCTGCCTGCATCAAAACAGATAATGGATAATAAATCATAGGTTTATCATAAATAGGCATCAATTGCTTACTAGTAACTTCTGTAAGTGGATAAAGCCTTGTTCCACTTCCTCCTGCTAAAATTATTCCTTTCATTTTTTTAAACCTCCTCTAATAAATATTCTAACATATAAAGTTAAAAGTGTTAATCTTATTGTTAATTTTAATAAAAAAAGTTCTAACTTATTAATATTATTATATTTTTTTTCAAAATAAAGCTGGCTTTCTTTAAGTATTTTAAACTTATTAATATAATTTATATTTTTGTCTATTGTTGCAGAATGATCATGAATTATAGTTACAGTATTATCAATTAAACATTTATAGTTAGTACTTTTTAATTTAGAAGCCATGATATTTTCTTCATAATATAAAAAAGTACCTTCATCAAAAAAATTTACTTTCTCTAACACTTCTGTTTTTATTAAGAAAAAACAAAAAGACAAAACATCTACTTGTGAAGTATTAGCATTATAATGGCTTTCTTCATAATGAATTTTGTTTATAAACTTACGTCCTATTAACGGAAGATTAATAAGTATCTCGTTATATGGAGTAGGAAGAATCCATCCCCTATTTAAGCCTCCATTTTGATATACTACAGGGCCAACAATTCCAACGTCTTTTTGATCCAAAATATTTCTTAAATTTTCTAAATCATCATTACAATTAATAATAATATCTGCATTAGAAAATATAATATCTGCACTACCAAAATTTTTTATTACTTCTTTAGCAGCAATATTTAAAGCAAAAGAAAATCCTTTATTTTCTATAGTTCTAATAATTTTTAACTTCTTATTCTTAATATTTTTTAATTTAGAATAAGAATCATCAGTAGAATGATTATCTACAATATATATTTGATCCATTATTTCATAATCTTTAATATTATCAAACAATCTTTTAGTATTTTTAAAATCATTGTAATTAATAATAACAAAAACTAATTTTCGCATAACATATCTCCCTTCTTAACAAAAATAACTACAATAAATATACTAACAGATGGAGCCAATAAAACATGGCCAGTAATAAATGAAAGAAGTAATATTAAAGTAAGTGATAAATAATTACAAACCTTAAAAGGAAAAGATTTAAGAAAAATAGTAGAATTAATGAATTTTATCAAAAAATAAATAAATATTCCCATATATATAATAAAACCTATTACACCATGTCTAAATAATATATCAAAATAATCCATTTCAATCATTTTAGTACTTTCCAAATTAGTATTATAATTTTCCATATACCCAATGCCAAATAATTTTTCTTCTAATGAAGAATTATTATAATTTTGATAAGTATTATTTAAAAAGCTTAATCTTGAACTAAAAACAAAGTGATCAAATAATTTATAATCAGTTAATACCTCAAAAACATTATCTACTCCCAAAAAATCCAAATGAACTTTAATATTTTTATAAAAAGCTGTTTGCGGTAAATAAAAACTTATAAAAAAAATAAATAAAGCCAAAACTGATATGAACAATGCTAAAATCTTATATAACTTTACATTTAACAAATATATTATATAAATAAAAACTATAATACCAAGAATAATAAAAAATGAAAGTAATGGTCCTTTAGTACCTATACTTAAAATATCAAACACTAAAATTCCAATAAAAAGTACTGTTAAAATAAAGTTTTTCTTTTGATAAAGATAAAATAAAAAGAATGGCATCAAAATTGAAATAATTGCACTAACTTCATTAGCAGTATAAAAAAAGCCAACACTTCCAGTTTTAGTTACTTCATAACTATCAAATCCAATTCCTAAAATATCAGGAATAAAAATACCTAACAAATACACAATATAAACAATAATTATTATTTTATCAAAAACAAAATCTTTATTTTCTTTACTAATAGCAAAAAAAGTAATTAATAATATTGGCAAATAAAATGTCTTAATTGCATTTTTTCCTTCATATAATAAAATACTAATATCTTTATTTATAACCATTATTGTCAAAAAAATTAATAGATAAATAAAAATAACTCCAACTACTAAAAGAAAGTATTTTTTATCTTTTTGATTATAAATGAATATTAAATAAAATAAACAAATAAACAAAACAAAAAATCTAACTAACATACTAATAGTGAAATTAATATCAAAAATTTTTATCATAAAAGCAGTAATAATATCAAAAAAAGGACTTAATATTAAAAATAATTTTATCAAATTAACAATACTTTTTTTCATAATAAAAAACCTTTCTAACTAATTTAATAATAGCATAGAAAAGTTCTTTTATAAAGAAAAATAATTTTATTCTTCATTTAAATTTCTAGAAATAATAAATCTTGGCCTAGCTTTTGTTTCACTATAAATTTTTCCAATATATTCACCTATAATACCTAAAGACAACATTTCAAGTCCTGCAACTATCCATATAGAACAAATAATAAAAGTCCATCCATCAACAGTATAACCCATTAACTTTACAATAAAACTATATATTAAAACCAAGATACTTATAATAAAAATAAAAACCCCACAATTTAATACTAACTTTATTGGCTTAACAGAAAAAGAAGTAATACCATCCCAAGCAAAAGCAAGCATTTTCTTTAGAGGATATTTGCTCTCTCCTGCAAATCTTTCATTTCTTTCATAATAAACAATGTCATATGAAAAACCAATTAGTGGAAAGATTCCTCTCAAAAATAAATTAACTTCTTTATATTCTTCTAAAAAATTCAAAACTTTTTTACTAGTTAACCTATAATCTGCATGATTATAAATAACATCAACACCCATTTTACTCATAAATTTGTAAAAACCTTCAGCTGTTACTCTTTTAAACCAAGTGTCCTTTTTCCTTGAACTTCTAACACCATAAACAATATCATTTCCATTAAAATATTTTTCAAGCATTTCATCCATTTCATTGATATCATCTTGTAAATCAGCATCTATACTATTATCATCATCAGCATATTTTTTTGCAGTCATAAGACCTGCCAATAAAGCATTTTGGTGGCCTCTATTTCTCGATAAACATAAACCAGTAAATAATTTTTCTTTTACATGTATATTTTCAATAATTTCCCAAGTTTTATCTTTACTGCCATCATTAACATACATTACTTTGCTTTCACTACTAATTAATCCACTTTTTATTAATTGCTCTAACTTCAATTTCAATTGTTTTGTAGTTTCTTCTAATACCTCTTCTTCATTATAACAAGGTATAACAACATATAAAACATCGTTGTGTTTACTATTTTTTTTCATTATACTTCCTCCAATTAATATTAGTTTAACATTTTATAATCTCATTGTAAATTAAAAAACATATTATTTTTTTATAATACGTTTTTTAATTTTAAATTCGTCTATACAACTAACTATAATAATAACATATAAAGGAATAAAATTATATAAATACCTAGATCTATTTTCCCAAATCAAAAGAAAAACAAACAACATCGAAATAGCTAATTGCACAGATAATAAAGAATTATCGTGGCTTCTAAAACTATATATCATAGAAAATGCTAACAAAATTAAGAAAACAAATGATAAGCCTGAATTAAAATAAATCATGTAATGATTATTATCACTACCAGAAATAACTCTTTGATAATTATTATTATTATATCTACCTGCCCAACTCAACTTAACAGCAACATAAAAGTTACCATCTCCCCAAGCATTAACAGCTTTATTAGTTAAAAAATTTAAATAGCCAAAGAAACCAAGTTTAGAAATCCTTCTTCTTATTTCTTTTAAATGATACTTTTGACTTTCTTTACCAGTTTTAAAACTTTCTGTCTTAATATAATCATCGCCATTATAACCTCCATATGAATTGTGATCAGGATTTTTTGTAGCTTCAATTCCCATCATAATCCAATGAGTATATGGAATAGACCCATAATTGTCATACTTTGCGCCAAAAATATCCTTGGTTATAAAAAAGTAATTATAAATACTTCCCAGCAATAAAAAAGATAAAGCCATAGATAATATTGAATAACACATCTTCTTATAATTAGTAGACAATAAAAACGAAAATATAATACCTAAAGAAATAAAAATCACTGTCATCTTCATTTTACATCCGATAAAAGAAAATACTCCGAAAAGAATATATGATATCAATCTGTGTTTTTTATTATTGTCATCAAAAAAAGTTGACAAATATAGAATAAGAGGTACAAATAAAACAGAAAAAGTATCAGAATAAAATATAGGTATATAAAGAAAAAAAGGTATAATAAGTAAAAAAGCAATAAGAGAAAAAACTGCCTTAGTTTCACAAAACTTTTTTCTGCAATATAAAAATGTAAACAAAATAGCTAAAAATATGACAAGTGCATTAAATAATTCTCCTATAAATAAAAAATCAGAAATACCACAAATATAGCTAAATTTAAAGATAATAATTAAAACTAAAAAAATAGGTATATTATTTGGAAAATGTTGAAAATAGTATGGGACACTACATTTATTTAATAAAAGTCCATCCAAAACATAATTTTTTGCTTGATAGTAAACTAATTCAAAATCCCAACCCAAAGGAACATCAAATACAATAATCACAGAAATTTCAACTATAACAATAATTAAGAATAAAAATAAAATTAATTTTTTCTTGTTTTTTTTAGAAAGCAAATTAAATTTCTTATCAAATAATTTATATAAAAAATACAATCCTAATAACAATAATATACCAATAGGAATAATTAAAATTGAATTAATATCATATATAGTAGAAATTTCTCTAAAAGGAATATTAAGTATTAAATAAATAAAAATAATTGCAAAAACTATATAAAATGCATTTTTTAGTTTATTCATAAATGAGTTCCACATCCTTTGGTAGAGAATAATAATTTTTAATCCAAATAGAAATATACTCAAAACCATCTATATATGGTTGATCACCTGAATAAGTAATATCTTTCATTTTATGTAATTTAATTTTCTCAACTTTCTTCCCATTTTTTATATCAATACTTGCTTCAGTTAAAATTTTGTCATTTTCTCTATTAATTTTATCATTATCATAATATCCTCTAGTAATAATCATATAATTAATCAATGAAAATAAACAAATGGAAATAATAAAATAATTTGTACATTTTGTAAATTTAATCTTTTCAAAAAATTGACAAAAAACAGTAAGAAACACTACGAATATAACCATAATAAATCCTATAGAAGCTCTACTAGGATAATAAGAAGATATAAGCATAACAGACAGACTAGCTATTCCACAAATAAATAATTTTAAAATAAACATATCTTTCTTAAAAAAATAAAAAATAAATGAATAAATTAAAAATGCCAATTGAATCAAAAATAAAATTATTAATCCCTTTTGATATATTTGATTTTGAAATAATGATGGTAAATAATTAAAATAATTAGAATTAAACCTCAAAAAACTAATGACACCAATAATAATATTGGACAAAGATGATACATTAACAAGCTTACTATTTTTGCCATTATTTTTTAAATTGATAATAGAAATATACAAAACTAAAATTAAAAATAAAGTTATAAAAGCTCCATTCCAAACAGAAAATACACCATTAATTAAATTAGGAATACTAAGTGACAATTTACCTAAAATACTGAGATTAGAAAAACCAGAAGTATTTTCTAATCTGTTATGACTTCCAGGACAAAGCAAAAGCAACAAAAAGCCAACAATTGCTACAACAAAAGTAACTATATTTTCTTTCTTTATTTTTTTATTTAAAACTTTTTCTTCTAATAAAGTCAACATAACAAAAGTAACAGTCATCGCAGAAGTTTGTTCATGAGAAAAAGCAGCAAAAAATCCTAAAATAATTTGTAAAAACAAAAGTAATTTAGATTTTTGTTTTTTTTGCATTATATAAATCAAAGCAAAAAAAGTCAAAATAGGAAAAACATAATTAACAGAACCTGTAATCCAAAAAAAGCCATCTCTTATAACCATGATTTCTATAATTCCATACATTGCTACTGTTAATAATGCTACTTTATAGTCAGCAATTTTTGTTCTATTAACGACAAATTTATAAATAAAATAAAAAATAAATAATATGACTAAGCTTTGAAATAATCTATAACAAGGTAATCCAAACTTTAACAAAAGGCACTCAATAAAGAAACAACTAATTCTTCCTCCCCAATTCATATAATGTAACCCTAGAAATTTAAATATGTCAGTTAGTGAATAATTATGTCCAACATTTCCAATATCAACTGCATAACTTAATGAAGCATATCCATAATCATCATGATATAACCATAAAAATTGATGTTGAAAAAGCAATAAAAAAAAGAAAATAGAAAAAATTAAAAATATACGATGTTTCTTTATAAAACTTATTATCATAATCTTACTCCTCTTCTATTTGCCATACTCTTTTTAAAAATTTATATCTTTTTTCTATTTCTTTTTTTTGCTTAGAATTTAAATTATACATCCTACCAATTTCTTTATGAACTTTCTTTATTTCATCAAGTTGTGCTTTCTTTTTATTCGTACTAGTTACATTATTACCATGAACCCGATAAAAATTATACTGCTTATTAGCAAAAGCAACTTTACCTTCACGCATCACATTAACATAAAACAACCAATCTCCTGCCTGCTTATATGTTCTAGATTTAGCAAAATATTTTTTATAATTGTCATTTTTAAAAACTACAGAAGATACATTTGCAATCGTACAATTTAAATATGCAAATTTTTTTATTTCATCCTCCCCATTAACAATAAAATCATTATTCCAATGGCCAGATTTTTGAATATCTATTTCACCCCTAATAGAAGGCAAAATAATCTTACCAAATTTATCAATAAAAGCTGTATCTGTATAAGAAATAACTATATTCTTATCTTTCTTAATTGGTTTCAAAACAGTTTTTAAAAATTTTTTAGTACAAAAATCATCTGCTTCAGCAATCCAAACGTAATCACCAGTCACAAATGAAAATCCTTTTTCCCACTGTTTAAATGCAGAACCACTATTTTCTTCATTATATATTTTCTTTATATTAATATATTTTTTCAACAAATCAACAATTTCGTCAATAACCTCTCTACTATTATCTTTAGAACAATCATCTAAAATTATTAATTCATCTATTTTTTCGGTTTGATACAAAATACTATATATTCTTTGATACATAAAATCAGCATAATTATAATTAGGTATTACAACTGATAAACCAAAACCGTTAGACTTCTTATCTTTTTGTTTTTTTGCAGCATAAACAAGATCATTAAGAGATATCTCAGTTGGAATTACAGACTTAATAAAATATCTATTATAAAATTTATAAAAAGCAAGCATCATATTAGCAAAAAAGCAAAAACCAGTATCATTAGATTTTAAATATAATTTATAATAATATTTATGTTTACTCCCTTGGCTTTCTAGAAAATTCCACAAATAATGATTTTGTCTAATCTTATATTTTTTTGCATATTTATATAATTCTTTCAAAAACTTATAACGTTTAATGAAATTCTCCTCTTTTGGTGGAATATACAAATAAAACATTATAACTTGCTGATATATAATTATATCAAAATATTTTTTATAATTTTTAATTTTATTAATTCTTTCTTCCAAAATATCTAAAGCTTTAAATAAATCAAATCTTTTAAAACTCAACACATCATTTTGAGTAGACTTTTGTCTTTGAATATAATTGTAAAAAGTCTTATCAGTATAAGCTATTTTTTTTGCATTAACTAATATAGCTAATACTGTAGCAACATCTTCATTCATGATACCAACAGGAAATGGATATTTAAGTAATAAACTTTTACGAAACAACTTATTACAAGGAGAAGCGGCATGTCCCTGATTAAGTATATTTTCTTTAGTTACTTTTCCAGAACACTCTACTGCTCTAACATCAACTTGATTAGTAAAACTCTTGTCATATTTAATAAATATATCACAAATTGCAACATCAGCTTTTTCCTTGTTAATTGCCATGTATAATTCTTGATAAAAGTTATCCTCAATATAATCATCAGAATCAATAAAAGAAATTAAACCATACTTTGCTTCTTTAACTGCAAGATTCCGATTATAACCAGCTCCATGGTTTTCCGTATTTTCTATTAATCTTATATTATTATATTTTTTTGTATATTTCTTTATAATTTTAACAGTATCATCCTTTGAACAATCATCAACTAATATAATTTCAAATTTATCCAAATTTTGTTTTAAAATTGACACTAAACATTTTTCAATATATTTTTCTGTATTATAACAAGGTATAATAATAGTAATACCATCATTTTTCATATTATTCACTTCCTATATTTTTTTATTTTGTTTAATAATTTTCTTTAATGTTTCTAAAGATTTTAATACATTCTTTTCTCTAAAAATTAATTTCTTATATAAATTATCATCATAATTATAATTAAGTGATGAACCTTCTTTATGAAAAATTTCTATACTTGGATCATAAATAAACTTCAACTTATCCCTTTTTCTTCTATATTCCAAGAATTCTTCTTCATGATACAAAAAAGTACCTTTGAAAAAACAATCCTTATACTTCTCCAAATATTTTTTTGAAAAAACAATTGCACACCCATGTAAAGACACATCTTCCATATAACAAGTTGCATTTTTTAAATGCTTTGGCTTTTTTATAATATGTTTAAAGTCAATATAGCATCGTAAAAAAAATCTTTTAAATTTACTTTCATAAATTTTTATTAATCTATTACTTTTTTTTATTGCAGCATCAATTTCACCTAATGTTCTATATGTTGGAAAAGGATTAACAGAATCACCATCATTAGTAATAATTTTAGGACCTAAAGCATCAAATTGACATCTTTTATAAGTATTAATTATTTTGTCTATAAAATCATCTTGAAATATTAAGGTATCATTATTAATAACCGCAACAAAATCTGGATTATATTTTTTTCTAGCTAAACTTACACCTAAATTATTTCCATTAGCATATCCCAAATTTTCTTGAGAAATAATTAAGTCATCCGCCCAATTTGCAAGCGTTTTATCATCATCTACAATACCACTATTATTATCTACTACTACTATCCTATAAGCATCATGTATTTTTTTTATTGATTTAATACATTCAAGCGTATCATCAATATTTTTATAATGAAGTATAACAAAAACTAACTTTACGTTATCACTAACCATATTATAATTCCTCAGCAAAGCCTTTTTCCATTTTTTTAAATATTCTATATCCAAGCAATAGTACAACAACACTAAGCAAAAGCACTACAAATAACACTGAAAAGTCCGGTAATACTTGATAATAAAATATATCTCTATACGCATTAATAATATGAGCCATGGGATTAATAACCATAAGCCATTCAAAAGCAGTATTTTTAAACAGTTCACTAGAATATAAAATAGGAGTAGCATAAAATAACATCATTACAATAAAATTAACAATGTATTCTGTATCCCTAATATAAACATTAATAGCACTAAGAATAAAAATAATTCCTAATGATAACATATATTGAATAATAGCAACAAAAGGTAAAAATAACATAACAGGAGATAAACTCATACCACCAAATATAATAAATATTAAAATTATTATACATGAAATAAAGAAATTTATTAATCCACTAGTTACAACAGAAATTGGTAAAATTTCTCTTGGAAAATAAACTTTCTTTATTATATTACCATTATTTACAACAGTTGTTGTTCCTTGATTAACTACAGTTGTAAAAAAATTCCAAGGAATAATTCCAACTATTAAAAAAATCACATAATTAGGCTCTGAACTTTTCAAAATTAAAGGAAATACAATTGCATACACTAAAACCATTAATAATGGATTTATAAAGGACCACAAAACTCCCAAAAAAGAGCCCTTATATTTTCCTCTAATTTCTTTTTTTACATTTGTTTTAAGAAGTTCTCTATACTGATATAAATCTTTAAATAATTTCATTATTATCACCTACTGACATATTTTTAAATATTCATCAACCACTTTTTCAGGTTCACCATCCATCTTAATTTCGCCATCATATATCCATACTGCTCTAGTACACAATTTTTTTACAGCATTCAAATCATGAGTTACAATTACAATAGTTTTATCCCCATCTTTAAGTTCGGCTAGCTTTGCAAAACATTTTTCTTGAAAATGTTGATCACCAACAGCTAGAATTTCATCTATCAATAATATTTCTGCATCTACATTAATAGCAATAGAAAAAGCAAGTCTCATATACATACCAGACGAATAAGTTCTAACAGGACTATCTATGAAATCCTCAAGTTCCGAAAAAGCTATAATGTCATTCAATCTTTTATCAATATCCGCTTTAGAAAGGCCAAAGATTGAAGCATTAAAATATATATTTTCCCTACCAGTAAAATCAGGATGAAACCCAGCACCTAACTCTAATAAGGATGTTAATTTTCCTTTAGTTATAATGCTACCTTTATTAGGATAAATAATTTTAGTCATCATTTTCAATAATGTAGATTTTCCACTTCCATTCGTACCAACTAAGGCTACAGTTTCACCTTTTTTTATATCCAAATTAATATTTTTTAATACAGTCCTAGTCTCTGCTCTATTACGACCAATATTGACTATTCTCTCCTTTAAAGTATTAGGTTTGTCATAATATAATTTAAAATATTTTGTAACATTTTTAACCCTAATAGCAAATTTTACTTCTGCATTACTCATGAAGTTACCTCCTTATGTTTTAATTATATCATAATATCTATTTTTTTTCATTATTATCATTCAAAGGCAAATCACAAATTGCTTTTGATAATGTATTAATATTAGCATAGCCATATTTTTCATCAGGTTCTAAGTAAGTCCCTTCAGCCCATTCATTCCAAGCATTTACAAAGATATATCGATGATCAGGATTATTTCTTCTTCTAGTTTCTTCTATTATCATTCTCAACCATTTATAAAAACTAACTAAATTATAATTATAATAAATTGTATATCCTTCCTTTCTTCTAGAAGAATTATCCCAACCCATAGTAACAGAATAATAAAAAGGTTTTAATGGAAAATGTTCCTTATATAAATGGTCAATGTCATTAACAATCTTTTCATAATTAAATATTTTTTCAGATGATAATCCTGTTAATTTTGTTTCAGGATGGCCTACTCCATGAGGTGGAAAATCAAAACAAGCATCAACATAATCTGCATATTCTTCACCAGAAGTAGAAAAATCACACTTAGCTAATATATATATTTCACCTATACTCTCTTCTAAAGCATACTTTCTCCATTCATTAACTAATTCACCAAAATTTGGAATTTCTTTAGGATTATAAACCAATATAACTGGCTTACCATCTATTCTAATATACCTTTCATCAATAATATATTTTTTAATATCATTTATAAACTTTTTATAATCACCTTTAGAATAGTTTTGCTTAATTAAAATATCATTTTCTAACCCATCCCAAGTTCTAGTCCAATTTTCATTTGCCCAACATAAACAAAAAGGAAAATCTATACTTTTATCATTAAGAAATAAATCTATTGGTTTTTCCATCAATCTCTTTCCTGAAAACCAATAATAATAGAAAATAAATCCATAAATATTATGCTTTTTAGCTAAAGAAACTTGTTTTTTTATAGTATTAATGTTATCTAACTTATAATATCCAAAATCAGAATGTGGAATTCTTGGCTGATAATGGCCAGTAAAAAGTGGCTTAGCTTTTTTTGTATTAGTCCATTCTGTAAACCCCTTACCCCACCATTCATCATTTTCTTTAAATGTGTGAAATTGTGGCAAATAAAATGCTAAAGTTTTAATATCAGTTTTTATTTTTGAAAAGTCAATATCCTTTTGATACTCACTAGTATAGGCTGGAAAATCCCTATAGCTTTTTAATATGGAATTAAAAGAAGTTACATCTTTCTTATCAAGATTTTCACTATTTGTTTTAGCGTTTTTCCTTATAAAACGAAGAGGCTTAGTAATTTTCCAACTTGTACTATTCAAAACATTATTTAACTCATTTTTATAAAATTCTCTACTCTTTTCTAAACAGATATTATTATTTTCTATTTTTTTTATTTTTTGTTCCAATAAACTTATTTTTTTATTAAGCTCCAAAATTTTAGAACGATAATCATAACTTGTCACTTCAAAACTATTAATATCTTTCATTATTTCTCCTCAAATTCATTAATTGTTTGTAAGTATTTATATCCCCTACTTTGAGCAAGCAAGACAAATACTCGTTCAATCGCATGTGCAAAAGTGCCATC
>CALVRG010000053.1 GCA_944358505.1 uncultured Bacilli bacterium
CAAGATTAAAGTCATTAATTAGTAAAAAGATTAAGGTAAAACCTAGTGATATAAATGCTTATGTTTTAGGAGAACATGGTAATAGTCAGTTTGTCGCTTGGAGTAATGCTAATATAGGTTTAGAAAATATAAGTCATTTTTTATCACTTGATGATAAAGAAGAGTTAGAAGATGAGACTAGACATATGGGTGGTGTTATAGTTAAACATAAAGGTTATACTAGTGATGGAGTAGCATCTTGCCTTTTAGAACTTACTTTATGTATTCTTAATGACTTAAAGAAAGTATATTCAGTATCAAATTATAATACAACTTATGATGTATATATATCTACACCTTGTGTTATAGGTAAAAAAGGAATAGAGAAAGTTATTAATATAAAATTAACTGAGGAAGAAGAAGAAAAATTAGAGAGCAGTGCTGAAGTAATCAGTGAAGCACTTTCAAGAATATTACCAAAAGAATTGTATTAGGAGGTATTTAATATGTGGAACTATTTATTTTTAGTAATTATATTCTTATTTATGGCTATAGAAGTAGTTAGTGCTTATAAGTTTTTTAGATTAAAAAAAATAAAGTTAGGTATTTTTTCAACAATATATTTTCTTATTACTTTAATACTTACTTTAAGTTATTTTAGGAGTCGTGATGTAGCCGTTGAAAATGAATTAGAAAGTCTTATTAATGGAATTACTGATATTAATCTTTTTGCAATTTTAGTTTTAATTCTTAATATAGGTATGATAGTGATTAGTATTATTAGTTATGTTAAAGTAATGAAATTAAGTAGAGAGTCAAAAAAAATAAAAGGCTTATCAGTTAGAACATGATAGTCTTAATTATATATGTTTGATAGTTTATTTATAGGTAATCTGCTTGAAATAAAATAAAAGAGGAGAAAAATTATTTTATAATATTTCATCCTCTTTTGTTTTATTTTCTTCATATTTTATATCTCTAATCTTGCAATAAACATCCAAATCATCATCCACATCAATTATCTTATAAATTTCATCAAAAGATGTTTTGCAATCTAATACTTTCATTAGACCATCTTGTAAAAGGGTAATAACATCAGATTTATAGACTAGTTTATTCAAATCATCTTTTTCTAATTCCTCTTCATTTAAAGCATTTCTAATTTCATCGTTAATCTCTAATACTTCTTGAATAGCGATACGTCCGTGATAACCATTATTACACTTATCACATCCTTTAGGGTTAGCATTGTATATTTCATCTACATCTTTACCTAAAGCAAGTTTAAATACTTTTTTCTGGTAAGGAGTAGTTTTCTCTTTAATATGACAATGAGGACATACCATTTTTGCAAGTTTTTGAGAAATAATACCTGATAGGGCACTTGATAATAAATATCTTTCTACATTCATATCAAGTAATCTTTCAATAGTACTTAAAGAGTTATTAGTATGGATTGTAGAAAGTACTAAATGACCTGTAATAGAAGCTCTAACTGCAATTTTAGCAGTTTCACTATCACGAATCTCTCCAATTAAAATGATATTAGGATCTTGTCTTAAAATAGATCTTAAAACAGTTGCAAAATCAAGACCTATTTCACTATTTACTTGTACTTGATTCAAGCCTTCTAGATTCATCTCTATTGGATCTTCTACAGTAATAATATTAGTCTCTTTTTTATTTAAAACCTGTAAAATAGAGTAAACTGTAGTACTTTTACCAGAACCAGTCGCACCTGTAATTAAAATAATGCCATTAGGCTCAGCAATCATTTTTTTTAATTTCTTTAAATTATCATCATTAAAGCCAAGAGTTTCTATTCCTTCTAGACTTCTTGAATAATCAAGAATACGAATAACACATTTTTCACCTTCATTAGTAGGTAGGGTAGATACACGTGTTTCTAAATTTATACCTTTAATGGTACCTTTAATAGAACCATCTTGAGGTAATCTACTTTCAGTTATATTCATATTAGCGATAAGTTTGATTCTTGTAATTAAATTTCTTTCATAAATCTTAGGAATTTCTGTATAATCCTTTAAATCTCCATCTATTCTAAATCTCACCATTAAAGAATTTTCTCTTGGATCAAAATGAATATCACTAGCACCTGCTTCTGATGCTTTAGCAATAATATCATCAACTACATTTACAATAGGTGTTTTTGTCATATCATATGTTACCAAAAGTATCAACCCCTTTACTTTCTTTTATTCTTTTACTATAATATATTATATAGTAAGAATCACTTAATTACAAGAGGGAGCTTAAAATGAAAGATAAAAAAAAGTTAAATAGGCAAGGATTTATTTTAGTAGAAACATTAATTGTTGGTGTTTTTGTTATGGGAATTTTTACTTTACTTTATACTAACTTTTTTCCTCTTATTGGTGAATATGAAAGATTTAAAGACTATGATACAGTAGAATCTATTTATATTGCTCATTGGGCTCGTGTGATAGCTTTAAAAGGCCTAACGGATTCTAGTTATACCACTGCTAGTAATACAGGTTATCTTGATATAACAGATTGTTCTTTATATACTGGTTCTGATGCTCAGAACTCTTGTGCAGCATTTAAGACTATAAATAATGTTTCAAAAATATATTTAACACCATATTCTACTATTAATTTTAAAAATTATGTTAAGGACAATAATAGTTTTAGTAGAAGCTTTAGAGATTATATTTCTTATTTACCTACTTATAGTAAAAATACTGCTAAGACACCTGAAAGTGGCTATTATAGAGTAATAATTGAATATACTTCAAATGATACTTATAAATATGGTACGATTGAAGTATTTAAAGGTTAGGTGATTTTATGTTAAATAAAAAAGGTATTACTTCTGTAGAGTTATTAGTATGTTTTATCATCGTTTCAACTATTGTTGTTAGTATGTATAATTTAATACTTAATTATCGTAATAGAGAACAAATAGAAGAGATTAATAATGAAGTAATTTCTTTCTCTAATAATATTCAGGAAATTATTCAATCTGATCTAATTATGGGACATTTAGTTACTGTTACTAATATAACTGATGATGGGTATAAAGCTACATTTACTTTTGATAATCCAAATATTTATAACACTAATCTTACACTAAAACCTGATGAGGGTGTTATTAGTTATGGAAGAAGTGGGGAAGAAATTGATTATGAGGTACCTGGTATTGCTGATTTAATGTTAAGCCCAAAATCTAGTATTGAATATATTCCTGCTGATAATGGTTATTTAAAGATCACTATCATCTTAACTCATCCAAATTTTGAAGATAACACATATTCTTTTATGATAAATTGTCCAGTTAATTATACTTATTAAAAGATTGTATATAGAAGTAGGGCAATAGATGTTTCAATGATTCTTCCAAAGAAGAAGTATTTATATTCTAAATCTTCTTCTTTTATATTGTTTAGAACTTGTAAGTGGACTGAAAAACTACCAAAGGTTATAAAGGTTAAGACGAGTAATCCTCTTATATAATTAGTAGTATCAATACTAGTTACTAAACTAATACCACTAGTCATATCAAGTATTCCTGTAATGATAGTTTCAA
>CALVRG010000054.1 GCA_944358505.1 uncultured Bacilli bacterium
AAAGAGGTACAACTGTTTATAGTGGTAGACCAACAACATGGACAGGGAAAGTAGGACTCATGTATCCAAGTGATTATGGATATGCGGTATTAGCCAGTAGTTGTTCTAGATCAACCAATTTAGGAAGTTATAATACCACAGCATGTGCCGGCAATAACTGGCTTAAAACCGGATCGTATCAGTGGACAATGACTCCCAGATCTTCTAACTCGCGCTACGTCTTCTATGTGGGCAACAACGGCAATTTGACCTACACCGGCGCCAACGACGGCTATGGTGTCCGTCCATCTATTTATCTAAAATCTAATATCGCGGTTATGGGGGGAGATGGAAGTCGTGATTTTCCGTATATTATTGAATAGGAGGAGTTAGAAACATATGGATTTTGAGAAAACTAGTGTAAAGATTTTGCCAAATCGGGGGGGGGTATTTTGCTTATAAAGTAGTGAATGATGATGCCGTTATCATTCATCATTTATTAAATTATAAGCTTAAAAATAACATTGTTATTTTTACTAGTGATGCTTTAACGAAAGTAATTGATGTTTTAAAGATGTATAGTATTAGTTTTGAGATTGTTGGTGAAGCTAGGTATACTTTTCTTCATAATAATTATCAGGTATTTTTATCGAGAGCCTATCAGGCTTTAGATAAAGAATATCGAGTTAATCGGATTGTCAAGAAAATAGAATTGTTAGATTCTAAAAAATTAGATCAGTTATTAAAAATTATTGAGGATTTTCTTCATGAATGATTTTAAAATATTAAAGAAAGTTAAGGAATATATCTTGTTTTTGGAAAGTGTTTTAGCAAACTTTCCCAAAAAAGATATATTATCTAAAAATTACATTTATGAAGTTGGTTTAGATATATTGTATTTAGTATTAAAAGCTAATTATTCTCGAGATTATAGCGAAAGAAAAGAGTATCAAAAAGAAATATTAGTGTTAATTAATATGTTAGATTTTTATGTTGAAAGAGGATATAATCATAAATATTTAAGTGAAAAAGGGTTGAAGAAAAATAGTAATAAATTAATTGAACTTACGAAAATGATGTATGGATGGATTAAAAGTGAAAGAATACATTAATTATCAAAATATTTTAAGTATTTATGAGAAAGAGATAGTAAAGAATGTAAAGCATAAAAATAAATTAAAAATATTTGAAAGAAATAAAGTTCAAAATATTAACACAATACTTAATATTTTGAATTCTAATCATTATGATGGTGGTAAATATGAAATATTTTTAATTAGTGAGCCAAAACTAAGAATTGTTATGTCTTTAAAAATACTTGATAAAATTATTAATCATTTTACCACAAGATATATATTAGAGCCTAAATTAACAAAGTATTTAGATTATAGAAATATAGCGACAAGAAAAGGAATGGGAACGGATTATGGAATATGGTTAATTAAGAAGTATTTAGAAATGAATAAAAAGTATGATACTTTTTATTCATTAAAAATAGATATCAGTAAATATTTTTATAGTATTAATCATGAAGTATTACTTGGTATGTTAAAAAATGAATTAGATAATGATGAATATATATTAGTTAATTCTATTATAAATAGTACTAATTATGATTATATTAATAAACAAATTATTCATTTAAAAGAAATATATCAGAATAAATATCATGATCGCTTAGAAGAACTAGATAGTATTCCTTTATATTCTTATAGGAAGGGGCTTCCCATTGGAAATTTAACAAGTCAGTTTTTATCTATTTATTATTTAAATCGATTAGATCATTATATTGTGCATGATTTAAAAATAAAGTGTTATCTTAGATACATGGATGATTTTATTTTAATTCATCATGATAAAAAATATTTAAAATACTGTTTATTGAAAATAAGAAATATTTTAAATAAGCAATATAAATTAGAAATTAATTTAAAGAAAACGCAGATTAGTAATATCAAACATGGATTTACTATTCTTGGGTATCGTTTTCAAGTGATTAATAAAAAGACAATTATTCATATTAAGAAAGATACAAAAAATAGAATTAAAAGAAAAGTAAAAGAAAATAAATATTTATTAGATCAGAATGTTAGTAATTTTAGTAAAGTGTTTTCATCGATTAATAATTACTATTATTCTTATAAATATAGTGATGAAGCTAAAAAAATAGTGGATCAATATTTTTGGGGTAGTTAGATAATACCAGATCTTCTAACTCGAACAACGTCTTCAATGTGAACAACAACGGCAATTTGAACAACAACAACGCCAACAACGGCAATGGTGTCCGTCCTAGAGCTCCTTACATTATTTGGTGTTATATGGTTATGGCTGTATAAAGATAATATTAAGGAACAATAACTATCCCCTCGAATACTCGAGAAAACAAAGCTAAAGATGAATATTTATACGTAAGTATTCTATTACTTTAGTATTAGAAAGGAAATATATGGCTAAGAGTACAATATATAATTTCTTAAAAAGAAAGTATCCTAAACATTTGGTATTATTTGCTAAAAATAATAAAATATATAAATATGAATATGATTATTATTTATATCAAAAATATAATAATATATCTTATATTATAATAAATAATAATACTTTAATTAAAAGAAGTTATAAGAAAAACTCTTATGATGAAGCCATTGTAAAATATAAATTAGGAAATATATTAAAGAAAGTAGGGAAATTATGAAAAAAGTATTGATAGGAAGTATCATCATTTTATTGCTTGGTAGTATGATTACTTTAGGTATGGGTTTCAATTTAAATAAAGATACTGTAACAATAGAAACTTATATTGATGGAGTACTAGCTAGTGCCCCACCAGCTAGTACCGATGGGTATAAAGTGTCTAATATTAGTTGTACGAATGGGGCTAAGGCAACATTTAATTATTCGACATGGAGACTAGAAGTAAGTGGAACAACTAGTAATACTACTTGTACAGTAGAATTTACTAGTAATGATAATGAAATATTTGCAGATTATTTAATTAGTAAAGAGTGCAGTACTACACCAACAAGTGATGATGCTGCCAAAGATTGTTTAGTAAATGAAAATGGATATCGGTATGAAGGAAAGAATCCGAATAACTACGTGTTATTTAATGATGAGTTATGGAGAATAATTGGGGTGTTTAGTGTTAATACCCAAAGTAATGGTACCCAAAATCTAGTGAAATTAATCCGGAACGAAACTCTAGATGGTT
>CALVRG010000055.1 GCA_944358505.1 uncultured Bacilli bacterium
CAAAAAGGTAGAAATCGAGATATTCATATATCTGATATGGATAACTATATTCAAATAAAAAAGCAAATTGAAAAGAATAATGAAAAATTAAAACAGGCAAACAAGAAATCTTTAGAATTAAAACAAAACTCTAAAGAAATAAAAGATACGATTAATAAATTAAAAATATCAAAATTAAATAAAGATAATTATATTTTATCGAAAGAAGATAAAGATTCTATTACCCGTTTTATCAATCAAGTTGATAGTACAAATAAAGAATATGATAAAATACAAACTCTATCTAACACATTAGTTAATGCTAATGAGCAATTAAAAGATAAGAATAATAAGATTAAAAGTCTTACTGAAAATAATAAAGCACTTAATTTAAGAGTTGAAACTTTAAATAATATCATTAAACAAAAAGATAATGAAATATCATTTTTAAAATCTAAAATACAAGATTTAAAAAATACTATCGAATGTTTGAAAGATAAATTTAATAACCTAATATCTTTCTTACATAGTAAACTTCATAGTTGGTATGATAAAGATGATAAATATATTGATGTAGTTAATGATATGTATGAAGATAATGTTTTAGATGATGGAAACATTGAAGATTTAAATTTAATCAAAGAAAAAGATGATTTTGAACGATAATCATTTTCCTTTTGAATGACTGCTACCATTGCCAAAAGCAAGTTCTTCTGCATAACTCATTGTGTATAGCGATTCTGGTTTTTGTGATTGTTGATTAATACCTAGAGATTGTAAAAACAATTTGTTAATTAATTCAGTTTGATATGGTGTTCTGAATAAATTTACAATTATTTCTTTATTATATTTATAAGTGTTTTTATTTTCGATATTTCTTAATAAATCTACTGTATCTATAACATCTTTACTTTTGCATTCATTTAATAATTCTTTACAAATTGTATTATACAATTCCTCAGAAGGTTCATTAAAAGCATAATTTTCGCCAGGACGTGTTTCATCTTGATAATATTTTACTCCAGCAGAAGTAAGCCAAATATTTGCAAACATTGCTTTATCCATTATTGTTTTATCTTCTTGAATTTGTCCTGTTTTTATATCTCTAATTTTAATTTTAGATGCATCCGGGTCAAAAGGGTCTTTTGAATCTATAAATATTTCATATTTAGATGCTAGTGACTTTAATTCAGAAAATGTTGGGATTTGAATTACAGGTGCGTTTCTTTGTTGAGTTTGTCTACTTATCGATTCAATATCAATTTTTTTAGATGTTTCAAAAAATTTAACTAAATCGGGATTATATGTTCTGATACCATTTGCATCATAATAACCAATGTATCCTCCAGCTTCACCAACTTTTCTATCTAGTCTTTCCCGACTTAGATAATCATCAATCATACTTTGTCTATTATCTTTAAAAAAGTTTCTTTCTGTAAACACCGTATTTCTTTTTAAAACTTCTTTCCCATTTTCATTTACCATCTCAAATATATCATATCGCATTACATCAATTCCATTTGCCTTATGGGGAGTATAAAACATTTGCTGTGCGATAAATACGCTTCCATCACTTCTTGTAAATCTTTTTGTTGGATATACAAATAAATTTCTTTTTCCCTCTGGTTTAGGTATTTCTTGATATGAAGATACTAATTGGAACTTGTTTCCAACTTCGCTTTTTCTAACTCTACCAATATAGTAAGTTTTCTTTGCTATTGAATCAGCAATATTTTCTCTTGAAAACAAAATATTATCAACAGTTTCTTCATAATTTGGTGGAATTGGTTTTCCAAAATTTTTACAATCCACTAAATGTGTTACATTTGTATCACTATATAATATTAGTGGCAATTGCTTTTTTCCGTCTTTTGATATTTCAACATAATAATACCTATAATAAGTTGTGTTATTGATTGTATTATCACCAATTTGTGCAACTATAAATCTTGAGCCATCTTTTCGTGTTCCATAATAGGTTGTTGAACGATAATCTCTTGCCCTGCCTACACCCATTTGTGAATATATTTGTTTTACAAGTTGTGGATCAATTTGTGATAATGTATGTTCATAATCTTGTGTTTTTTCTCCTGGCGCAGGATGATGACTTTTACTAAATGTTGGAATATCTTTTCCGAGCCAATCAAAACTATTAGATTTTCCGGATCTAAATGTTGTATTATCCCATGTTAAATCTATTGGATATTTCTTTCCATCAATAGTTATGATGTTCCAAGCATGACCACCAATCCTTTGTCCATTATTATCAATTTTTGTATGGCCCTCAACATATTCACAACTTATATTGTTTCTATCCATAAATTCCTTTAAAATCATCGCATAACCAGCACATACTGTTTGCTTAGTAATTAAACCTCTTAGGCTTCTAATTTCGCTTGATAACTTTTGTTCAAATTTTGGATCATACATAATTCCTGTTTTTAATCTGTCATATACATAGAGCAATTTTTGAATATCTGACCAATTTTTATTCAAACCAGATTCGATTTTTTCAAATTCCTCCATTATTTTGATCGTTTCGTTTCTTGTGTAAATAACAGCTTCGTTATAATAATTAGATGACCAATGTAAATCTTTTCCATATCTACTTATTCTTTCTGAATCATATCCACCAGCTATCCTTACTGCAACATTAGAACTTAATTGTCGTATCATAGATGAAGATATTCCTTTGGTGTTTTGTACCTCAACTAATATTTTAGAATTCGGATATTGATTACATACATTTGTTATATAGTTAATATCAAATGGTTCATTTAATTTAAAAGTAATTTTATATTGATAATCATATTTCATTATTTTCACCGCCAAATTCAACCATGTTTTCATTTAAAACTAAAATATTGTTATTTATTAATTTATCAAATAGATTTTTATTAATGTTATACTGCTTTTCATCTATACTTAATCTCTTTAAATTAGATAAACTATTTAAAAAGCTAAAACTACTAATGTTGGTATTATCTATATAAAGTTCTTCAAGTGTATTAATGCTTAATTCAATGTTATCTATTATATTTGAATAGGATACTTGCAAATATTTTAATTTTTTTAAGATATTTATTTTCCCAAATTCAATTGTTCCATTTATTATTGTTATTTGTTCTAATGATTCAAAAATGCTAATAAATGCATAGTTTTCTATTTTACAATTTATTAAAGATAAAGATTTAAGTTTAAGTGAAGCAATTAAATCAGCATTTTCAAATTCACAATTTTCAAATGTAAAATCCGATAAAGTATTTAAATTTAGAAATATATTAAAATTATTATTAAATATATATCCATTTCTTAAGGTAATTGCTTTTAAATTTTTTAATTTTAATAATTCTTCTAAAAAAGAAAAACTACTATCAACTTCATCATTATAATCAATAACTACTTCAGTTATTTGGTTTAATTCTAATTCTGTAAATCCATTATCAAGTTTATCTAATTTAAACATTATATAATTAGCTAAATTTTCATTTTCTATATTAATTATAGTTTCCATTGAACACACCTTACTTTCATTTATAATTATAGCATATTTCTTAATCATTTAGAGATTATGACGTCAAATTTATAAACTTTTTGTTCAATTTATATAATTTTATGGTATTATTATTTTAGTGATTAGTGGTTTATCAACTTTTACTATTAGTGGTTTCAAATAACCTTTGTTATCGCACCATTTATTTTGTAATAAAATGAGATTTGTTCTCATTTTTTCTTTACAAACAATCATATTTAAACATATGCATAATATGTATGATATAATATATTCAAAAATATATTAACTTTTAATAAATAAAAAATAAGGAAGTGTTTGTATGTTAGTATCTAATAATTTTAAAGACTATGAACTTATTGATGCCTCTAATGGTGAAAAGCTAGAACGATATGGTAAATATATCTTGCTTAGACCTGACCCCACCATAATTTGGAATAACGGAAATTTAAAAGAAAAATACAAAGGAAAAATAGATGCCATATATCATCGGTCTAATAAAGGTGGTGGGTATTGGGAAAATTTAAGAAAAATACCTGCTACTTGGACAATTAATTATAAAAATTTAACTTTTAATATCAAACAAATGGGCTTTAAGCATACAGGAATATTCCCAGAACAAGCCGGAAACTGGGATTATATGATGGATAAAATAAAAAAGTCTAAGAAAGATATTAAAGTCTTAAATCTTTTTGGATATACTGGTTGTGCATCTGTTGCATGTCTTTCAGAGGGAGCACATGTTACTCATGTTGATTCATCAAAAGGTATGATAGAAATATGTAAAGAAAATGTTTCATCATCAGGACTTAGTGATAAACCTATTAGATATTTAGTAGATGATGTTGTAAAGTTTGTTAAAAGAGAAATAAGACGAGGTAATAAATATGATGCGATAGTAATGGATCCACCTAGTTATGGGAGAGGTGTTAATGGAGAAGTGTGGGATATTGAAAAAGATTTATCTAATCTTGTTAACCTTTGTTTAGAAATATTAAGTGACAATCCTCTATTCTTTATAATAAACTCATATACTACAGGCTTATCCAAAACATCACTAGAAAATCTTTTAAAAACAACAATGCAAAAAAAATATAATGGTATTGTAACTGGTGATGAAATAGGTATAAAAATAAAGGCTGATAATTTGTATTTGCCTTGTGGAATTTATGGAAGATGGGAAAGTAATGATTAATATTTTGTATGAAGATAATCATTTATTAGTGGTAGAAAAGCCTGTTGGAGTTTTAAGTCAAGCGGATTCAAGCAATACTCCTGATATGTTAACAGAACTAAAAAAATATATTAAAGAAAAATATAAGAAACCAGGCAATGTTTATTTAGGATTAGTTCATCGTCTTGACAAAGATGTAGGTGGAGTAATGGCTTTTGCAAAGACATCAAAGGCTGCCAGTAGATTATCAGACCAAATAAGAAATAAAAAATTTAAAAAAACTTATCTTGCTATTTGCGAAGGTATTATAAAAACTGATGGCAAGTATGAAGATTACATTAAAAGAGAAGAATACCGTAGTAAAATAAGTAATAAAGAAGAGGGAAAATTAGCATTATTAACATATAAAGTTATTGGTACAAAAGAAAACACATCATTAGTAAAAATAAATTTGGAAACAGGAAGACATCATCAAATAAGAGTACAATTTTCATATCATTATCATCCATTATTAGGCGATAATAAATATGGAAAAAAAGGAAAATACCCACTAGCACTATATGCATATAAACTTTGTTTCAATCATCCTGTAACAAAAGAAGAACTATCATTTGAATTAACACCAAAGAAAGGATATTTTGCATCTATCTATAATTATTGAAAAAATCATAAGATGTAAGGAAGTACAAATCGATATCTTTACACTAATTGTCTAAGACCGCAAAAAAAGTTTGCTTTTTGGTCTTTTTTTTGTTATGATTTAAATATATAAGATAAGGGAGATGGAAGTTATGATACTAGCCAATTTTGATTTAAAATTTTTTATATCGATTCCTGGAATGTTAATAACAGGAGGAGTTTTATTACTTTTAATTGCATTAATAATATTTATTGCAACAGGTAATAAAAAAGAAAAGAAAAATAAAGATGAACAAGAAAATATATCTAAATCATCAACAATAGATACAGAAGTTTCACCTATTGGTATGCCAGCAGTAGAAATGCCAAGTGAAAATAATATTAATAATATGGAAAATTCTACAACAGTAGCACCACAAAATAATCATATAGATGTGGTAGCAGAAAGTTCTCCAATTAATATTGTAGAAAATACTAATAACAATGATTCTGCTATAGAACCAAATATAATTACACCGATGGAAAACACAGCCCTAAAACCAACTATAGAAGTTAATGAACCAACTCCAGTTATAAATAAATTAGACTCTATGCAAGTGGTTAATCCTGAACCTACCCCTGTAGTAACAGAAGAGAAAGAGGCATATATACCAAATATTCCTAGTGTAGAAGAAATGACTAAAACTGAGGTTTCAACAGCTCCTGTTGTAACAATTGTAAATGAAGAACAAAAAATGCCTGAAGTTAAAATAGAAGAAGAATCACCAAAAGCAATTTATGGTGGGGTAAGTCCTGTAATTCCTAAAATAGAAGTGGAAGGAGAACATCATAGACCAATTTATGGGGGAGCTAATCCATTAGAAAGCACTCAAAATATACCTATAGTTAACAGCATGCCTAGTAATAAACAAGCAACACAAATAACACCAGAAATTATAAATAAAGTTGAACCTAAACCTATCGAACACTCTCAAGAGGTGATTACACCAAAAGTAGATGTTCAACAACAAAAATATAATGAACCAGTTTATGAAGAGAAAGCTCCTAAAAAAGAAATAGAAATCGAAAGTTTATTTTAAAGAGTAATTTTACTCTTTTTTTGTTCTTTCTTTCCAAATAAGTTCATAGAATAATTTAGAAAAAGAAAGGATGATAAAATTATGGAAACACTAAAAGTTTCATCAAAATCAAACCCAAATAGAGTAGCAGGAGCATTAGCTAATGTCTTTAGGGCAAATGGAAGTGTTGAAATTCAAGCAGTAGGAGCAGGAGCTCTAAACCAAGCTATTAAAGCAATAGCAATAGCAAGAGGATTTCTAGCACCGTCTGGTAAAAATATTGTATGCATTCCAGCCTTTACAGATATATCAATTGATGGAGAAGAAAGAACAGCAATTAAGTTAATAATTGAAACAAAATAAAAAAACACTTGTAAAATAAAAGAAAAATGCCTATAATATAAATAAGTCGATGACAAGAGACAATGTGAAGAACTTTTTTTGATAGAGACATTGTGGGTGGTGGAAACAATGAGAAAAGCTTTACTATCTCCTCTTTAGATGAGTTTATTCCGGGCATTACCGTTATCTAAATTAAGAAATAATAAGGATGGCACCGCGTTATTACGCTCCTTTGTGACCATTCTTTTTTTATTTTATCGGCTTAGAATGGAGGAAAAATGTTAGACATTAAGTTTATAAGAGAAAATAAGGAAATTGTAAAAGAAAATATTAAGAAAAAATTTCAAGATGAAAAGTTACCTTTAGTAGATGAAATAATTGAATTAGATGCTAAAATAAGAACATTAAAACAACAAGGCGATGAATTAAGAAAAGAACGTAATGATACAAGTAATTGTATTGGACTTTTAATGAGAGAAAAGAAAATAGAAGATGCAAATCAAAAAAAAGAAGAAGTTAAAAATATTAATGAAAAACTAATTATAATTGAAGAAGAAGAAAAAAAACTAAGTGAAGAATTAAAATCTAAAATGATGGTAATACCAAATATAATGGATAAAAGTGTACCTATTGGTAAAGATGATAGTGAAAATGTAGAAGTGGAACGTTTTGGAGAAGCTTATGTGCCAAAATATGAAATTCCATATCATGCTGATATTATTAATAAATTAAATGGTATGGATAAAGAATCAGCTGGAAGAACTTCAGGGGAAGGTTTTTATTATTTAACAGGAGATATTGCAAGACTTCATGAAGCAATGATTGCTTATGCAAGAGATTATATGGTAAATAAAGGATTTACTTACTGTATTCCACCATTTATGATACATAGTGATGTTGTAACAGGAGTTATGTCTTTTCCAGAAATGGAAGCAATGATGTATAAAATAGAAGGGGAAGATTTATATTTAATTGGGACAAGTGAACATTCTATGATTGGTAGATATAAAGGAGAGATAGTTAAAGAAGAAGATTTGCCTATAACATTAACATCATACTCTCCTTGCTTCAGAAAAGAAGGAGGATCACATGGGTTAGAAGAAAGAGGATTATATCGTGTTCATCAATTTGAAAAAGAAGAAATGATTGTAATTTGTAAGCCAGAAGATTCTATGGATTGGTACGAAAAAATGTGGCGCTTTACGGTTGAAGTATTTAGAAACATGAATGTACCAGTAAGACAACTTGAATGCTGTAGTGGTGATTTAGCAGATTTAAAAGTAAAATCATGTGATATAGAAGCATGGAGCCCAAGACAACAAAAATACTTTGAAGTAGGAAGCTGTTCAACACTAGGTGATGCTCAAGCAAGACGATTAGGGATTAGAACAAAAGGAGAAAATGGAACATATTATGTACATACTTTAAATAATACTGTAGTAGCTTCACCTCGTGGTTTAATTGCTGTAATAGAAAATAACTACAATGAAGATGGAAGTGTAGAAGTTCCAGAAGTATTAAGACCATATATGGGTGGTTTAGAATCAATAACACCTAAAAATTAATAAGAAATGTATAAAAAAATCAAGGACTAGCCATAATATTAATGTAGTAAAATTGACAAAACATGACGTCTGTGGTATAATAAAGACCGCACGTAAAAAAGAGGTGTTTTTATGTTTTACGATGAAACACAAGCTATTAAAGCTTGTGAAGAAGAACCGTCCCTGATTTTTGAACTTATCAAGGAAGGACATTTCGAATTAGTAGATAAATTAATAAAAAAGAGAATAGTTAGCCTAAATACTACTGATCAAGATGGTAATACCATTTTAATGAAACTACTAAAAATTAAGAAATATGATTTAGTAGAAAAATATATGAATATTATAGATAGTAATATTAATAATCAAAATAAAGATGGTAATACTTTTGCACATTTACTAGCTACTAAAGATTATATTCATGTAGCAGGTATTATAAAAAAATTAAAAAGGAATAAAGATTTTATTCCCAACATTAGAAATAATGAAGGAAAAACTATTCTAGATCTTGCTATTTCTACTGGTAATTTATGTACAACTTTAAAATTGTTAGAAGATAAAAGATTTAATAATATTGATTTAGTATCATTTAATAATTTGTATAATACTTTTATAAAGAGTGATGCTTTTGGTAAATATACTAAACTAATAAATTTAGAGACTATTGTAAATGAATTATCTAAAAAAACAAAATTACTTCCAAGAGTAAAAGAAATTATAGATTTAGTTAAGAGAAATTTTGATATTATAAAAAATGAACTAATGAATAATAAGTTAACTTTTATGGATAATATTATGAAAAATGTTATTGAAGAAGTTACTGTCTAAAGAAGAAATAATTCTTCTTTTTTTTGTTTATGTATGATAAAATATAAATGTTTATAAAGACGAAACATTAAGTTATAAAATATTAAATTAAAAAGAGGTGCATAATTAATGAATTTACCTGATTTTAAAATAGCAAGAAGTAATAATAAAATAAAATATGAAAAGAAAGAATATAAATTAAATCCTAAATATTTAAATAAATATAAAGGTAAAAAGTGTTACTTAAAAACATATGGATGTCAAATGAATGAACATGATAGTGAAAATATCAAAGGTATATTAGAATTATTAGGATATACATTTACTGATAATATGGAAGATGCTGATTTAGTACTTTTAAATACTTGTTCGATTCGTGAAAATGCTCATAATAAAGCTTTTGGATTATTAGGACGTGCTAAACATATAAAAGAGACAAAAAAGGATTTAAAAATAGGTTTATGTGGATGTATGGCTCAAGAAGAAATAGTTGTTAATACAATAATGACAAAATGTCCATTTGTTAATTTTATAATTGGTACTCATAATTTTTATGATTTACCTAATATATTAGAGAAAAATGAAATTGAAGAAAAACAAGAAATAGAAGTGTTTTCTAGAGAAGGAGATTTAATTGAGTCAATGCCTATAGATAGAACTAGTAAGTATAAAGCTTACGTAAATATTATCTATGGTTGTGATAAATTTTGTACATATTGCATCGTTCCATATACTAGAGGAAGACAAAGGAGCAGAGAAAAAGAAGATATTTTAAAAGAAATAAATACTTTAATAAAAGAAGGCTATAAAGAAGTAACATTATTAGGACAAAACGTTAATGCTTATGGCAAAGATTTGTATGATAATTACTCCCTTGCGGAACTTTTAGAGGATGTAGCTAAAACAAAAATTCCAAGAATTAGATTTATGACAAGTCATCCTTGGGATTTTAATGATAATATGATAAAGATAATTGCTAAATACAAAAATATAATGCCGAGTATTCATTTGCCAGTGCAATCTGGAAGTAATAGAATTTTGAAATTAATGGGAAGAAGATACACGAAAGAAGAATATTTAACATTATTTCATAAAATGAAAGAAATGATACCAAACTGTACAATATCAACAGATATAATAGTAGGATTTCCTGGGGAAACAGATAGTGATTTTAACGAAACACTAAATTTAGTAAAAGAATGTAAATATGATAACGCATATACCTTTATCTATTCACCGCGTGTTGGCACTCCTGCTGCAAAGCTTTCTGATAATGTTACTAAAGAAGAAAAGGAACAAAGACTATATAAATTGAATGAAATAGTAAATACCTACTTTAAAGAAAATAATAACAAATTAATTGGTAAAATTGTACCTGTTTTAGTAGAGGGCATTAGTGATAAGAAAAATGAATATTATGGTTATAGTGATACTAATAAATTAGTTAATTTTATTGGCGTAGATGTAGAAATAGGTAGTATTGTAGATGTTATTATCACAGATGCTAAAACATGGAGTTTAGATGGAAAAGTTAGTAAGTAACGATGAAATATTAGAAAAAGCAAAAAAATTAGTAAATTCTATAAAAGAAGATAAGAAATACAAAGAATACTTAGATTTGCGTAAAAAAATCGAATCAAATGATGAAATAAAAAAGAGAATGGAAAAGGTAAAAAGCCTGCAAAAAAAATATGTTAAGAGTGCATATTTAGATACTAATATTGAACGTGAGTTAAAAAAAGAATTAAATATATTAGAATCTATACCTCTTTATAATAGTTATATAAATAAGGAAAAGGAAATAAATAATATATTTATAAGTATTAGAGAAGGACTAAACATATTATTTGATGATATTTTAAATAGAAGTGATAAATGAAAATGTTATCACTTTTTGATTGTTGTAAAATAACCAATGTGTTATAATGATATT
>CALVRG010000056.1 GCA_944358505.1 uncultured Bacilli bacterium
TTGCTGTCTCATCATCTAAAGGTATAAGACCACTTTCATTTATAGTATTATTCTCATTTTTCAAATTAACTTTAATAACACCAGAACTATCATTATAAGATGATGAATAAAAAAATCTATACCATAAAAAAGAAGTAGTAACAATAAAAGTAAATAAAGCTATTCCAGCTAAAACTAATAGTATTAATTTTTTCATTTTTTAAACCGACGCTCCTTTTTATTACTAACACTTTTAACTTTATTATTTTCTAAATTATTATTAGATTTTTTTAATGATTTAATTAATTTAAATACATCATAACCTATAATCATAATAGCAGGTACAATAATAATTGCAAACCACCCTAAAACAGAACTAAGATAATATTGGATATAACCTATTTTAGGAATTCTAAATAACACTCTGCCATAAATTTCATTAAAACTAATTCGGGAAGCATCTTGAGTATTATTATTATCACCTTTAGTTGTATATAAATACTCACCATTACTAGTTTGCTCAATATTTACAATTCTATGAGTTACAAGAACACCAGAATATCTATAATCCGTAGAATTAAAAGTTATTATATCACCCTTTTTTAAATCTTTAGGATCATCTACTCTTTTTGTAACAACAACGTCCAAAACATTTATAGAAGGAACCATAGAAGGACTAACTATAGTATAAGCCGAGAATAAATCTTTATTATTCTTTCCAGTCTTTAAACTATATTGTTTATCAACAAAGTTAACTAAAAAAGCTAAAAAAACAATAATCATTATAAGACAAACAGAATACATCAACACTGTTGTAATAAAATGAAATATTTTTTTTAAATTAACTATCCAATTTTTATCAAAATTTGTTTTCAAATTATCACCCGCTTAGTATCACACTAAAAAAAATAAGAATATTTAATCATTTAAATCTACTTTAGCATTAACAGAAACTCTTACCTTAAAAGTTCTTGATAAATTATCAATCACTGCATTAGAGCCAAGCCACATTCTTAACCGATAACTAATAACTGTACTTTTAGAAAAAGAACCAGTATCTAGTAACATCGAACCTGCTTTAGTGCCTAAATTAGTATCTTCACTAAGAGGCGTAAATGCTTTAGGTGCCATAACTTCTTCATATGAATTATTTATCTTTTTTTCCAAATATAATCTCACATCACTATTATCAAGAGTAGAAGTCACATCTTTTAAAGCCGAAATCTCATAATTAGCAGTAACATCACCATTAATAGAAGCCTGAACTGAAAAATCAAAATAATAATTTTCATCAGTTAAATTCATACCAGTTTCATCAGTCATAGGTAATGCATTTGTTATATTAATTCCATTTGAATCTTCATCATAACTTAAATAAATACTACCAGTACTAATAGTATTAATACTAGACTTTTCCTTTGTATAAGTAAAAGTTGCAAATGAAACACCAATTACTGCAATAATAAATATTAAAAGTGCAATAACAATAACAAATAATTTACTAGAATTTTCTTTTTCAACTTTATTATTATCATAGTTCACAACAACACACCCCTAGCATTATAAATTAATTGTATCACAGTAACATTTATTGGTAAAGATTTTTTTAACAATTAATAATATAAAACTATCAGTCTATTTAAATACAAAATAAATTATATGAAAATAAAAAAAGTGTCAGAGATTAGACACTTTTTGAAAGAAACTTACTACTATTGAGCAGCAGCAGTACCATATACGTTTACTCTCAATTTATAAGTTTGAGATTCAGCTGGAGCAGAATAATCATCAGCAACCCACATTCTTAAACGATATTGGTTTGTAACAGTACTATTGAAAGTACCAGAGTATAGAACATATTGACCATTTGGTGCACCTGATACATCGCTTGAAGTTGTAGTCAAAGCAGAAACTTTCTTAGGTGTAGTATAATCACTAAGTGGTGTATCACTTGAACCCATATCAGTTAAATAAACTTTAACACCATTATCTGGAATAGTACTATCTTCTTCTTTAGTAGCAGTAATTGCATAATTAATTGTAGCAGTACCTTTAATATTAGCACTTACAGTAAAATCAAAATATTGGTCTTCTTCATTTAATGCTTTACCAACAGCATCTGTCATTGGAAGAGCATTAGTTAAATTAATACCATTCGTAGGATTATTGTAAGTTAAACTAATAGTACCAGTAGTAATTGTATTAACAGCAGAACCAGTTTGACTATAACTAAATGCCGCAAATGAAACTCCTACTACAGCTACAACTAAAATAGCTACTCCTAACACTGATAATAATACTTGCTTTGAATTATTATCTTTCATCTTGTATCTAACCTCCTTCTACAATATAACTATAGAATACTTCTAATTATAATTGAAACTATTTTAAAAAAAAATATAAAAAAAATATAAAAAAAATATAAAAAAAATAAAAAATTATACACTTTTGAAATTACCAACCATATCTAATCAATTCAAATTTAATATTATTACTAGTAGCAAATCCCTCTAAATTAGTTTGACTAGTAAATAGTAAATCCATATGACTTCCAGTAACAGCTCCTCCTCTATCCATAACAATAGCAAGAATTGGTTCACTATAAATATTAATCCCACTTATTCTAACAATACTACCACATAGAATAAATCTATCAGCAGCAACCACCCTAACTTTGCCATAAACTTGATCATCAAAATAAACATTACCATTTTTAAAATTCTGTCTTGGTGGACATGCACTATTACCAGAACATCCTGGACAATCAGGACCATATGCAGTAAGTTTCCCCATAAACGCAACAGGACTACTACTAGCCACACTAATCGCATCATAAAAGCAATCATATAAAGTAGGCTCTTTAGCTTTCTCCATCTCTTTAATAGAA
>CALVRG010000057.1 GCA_944358505.1 uncultured Bacilli bacterium
TAAAATAAGTTATATAAAATAACTTATTTTTAGTTTGGTCGTGATATTTTGAAAGATTTTAAAGAAAAATTGAAATTAGTTCCAGAATTACCTGGAAGTTATCAAATGAAAGATAAAAATGGATATATTATTTATGTTGGTAAAGCTAAAAATTTAAAAAAAAGAGTAAGCAGTTATTTTAGAGGTAATGTAACAGGCAAAACTGCAATGCTAGTTAGTGATATTGATGATTTTGAATACATTGTAACTTCTAGTGAATTAGAAAGTTTAATTCTTGAAATAAATCTAATAAAAAAATATAATCCAAAATATAATATCTTGCTAAAAGATGATAAAAGTTATCCGTATATAGAAATTACTAATGAATTGTATCCTCGTCTTAGAGTAGTTAGAAATGTAAAGAGAAATAAAAGAACTCACAAATTATTTGGACCATATCCAAATGTGACTGCAGCTCGAAAAACAGTTAATATGATTAATAGATTATACCCGCTTAGAAAGTGTGAAAAATTACCTAAAAAAGAATGTCTATATTATCATATTAACGAATGTTTAGGTTACTGTATAAAAGAGGTTGATAAAGAAATTATTAAATCTATGACTGATGAAATTACAAGTTTTCTTAAAGGAAATAGTAGTTTTATAAAAGAAAAAATCGTATCAGAAATGGAAAAAGCAAGTAATAGTTTAAATTATGAAAAAGCACTTGAATTAAGAGAAATGTTAACTGATATAGATATAACTCTTACTAAACAAAATATAGATTTAAAGAAGAATTATAACTTTGATATATTTGCTTATACTAAAATCGATAACTATTTATCAATAACAGTTTTTTTTATAAGAGAAGGAATACTATTTGGTAGACACCACGAAACATTGCAAACTTTAGATAATGAGATAGATGATATGGAAGAATACATCATAAAATTCTATGATAAAAATATACTTGCCCATGAAATATTAATACCAGATACTTTAAATGCTTCTTTGCTTAGTGACTATTTAAATATAAAAGTACACGTTCCACAAAGGGGAGAATTAAAAAAATTAATAGATCTTGCAAAGGAGAATTCCAAAGTAGTTTTAAATGAAGAATTAGAAACACTAAAAAAAGATGAAAATAAAAAAGTAGCAGCTCTAAATGAACTAAAAGAGTTACTCGGAGTAGAAGCCATTTCTAGAATGGAAAGCTTTGATAATTCACATTTGTTTGGAACCTATTATGTAGGTGCAATGGTGGTATTTAATGATTTTGAACCATTAAAAAATGATTATCGCAAATACAAAATTAGTACAGAAGTTAAAGATGATCTATCAGCCATGAGAGAAGTGTTGTATAGGAGGTATTATCGTGCTATCATGGACAATGAGCAATTACCAGATTTAATAGTTATGGATGGTGGTGAAACACAAGTTAGCGTTGCCAAAGAAATTTTATCTAGCCTTAATCTTTCTATACCAATAATTGGTTTAAAAAAAGACAATCATCACAAGACATCTGTCGTAATAGATTCTAATTACAAAATACTTGATATAAAAAGTGATAGTAACCTTTTCTTATATTTATCTAAAATTCAAGAAGAAGTCCATCGCTTTGCCATTAGTTATCATCGTAATATAAAAAGTAAAGGTCTTTTATCAAGCTATTTAGATTTAATAAAAGGAATAGGAGAAAAAAGACGTAAAGAATTACTGAAACAATTTGGTTCTATGAAAAAGATTAAAGAAGCAAGTAAACTTGAATTAAGTAAAATAGTGGGAGATACAGTTGCTGAAAATTTATATCAAGTATTACATGAGGAGGATGAAAATGAAAAATAATAAGGGGTTTACATTAGTAGAATTACTTGCTGTTATAGTAATATTATCTATATTAATAACACTTGCTTATACTGGTGTATCTAAATATTTAAAAGAAACAAGAAATACAACATATAAAGATTTTGAGAAAAGTATTACTATAGGTGCTGAAAATTATTTAATAGAACATAGTATTTATATACCTAAAGAAGGTGAAACTGTAAAGATTGATGTATCTAAATTAATAGATGAAGGTTACGTTGATGAGTTAATAGATCCAAAGGATTCAAGTAAAACATGTAGTGATGAAAGTTATGTAATCATAACAAGAAAAAGTAATGTGTCCTATAATATGGATATAAGTTACGAAGCTTGTTTAAAATGCATTAATTATGAGAGCAGTGCATGCTCAAATGGGGGATAATAATGAATACAATTAAAGTAATGGATGAAATACTTGCTAATAAAATAGCAGCAGGAGAAGTAGTAGAACGTTGTTTAAATGTTGTAAAAGAATTAGTAGAAAACTCAATAGATGCAAAAAGTACAGAAATAAAAATAACTCTAATAGATTCTGGTACTAAAAAAATAGTAGTAAGTGACAATGGTATAGGAATGAATAAAGAAGATGCATTGCTTGCTTTCTCACGCCATGCTACTAGTAAATTAAAAAATTTGGATGATTTATTTAATATTTCTTCATTAGGATTTAGGGGAGAAGCACTTCCATCTATCGCTTCTGTTTCAATAATAAATCTCAAGACCAGCAAAGATGGAAAAGGTACTTCTGTAACACTTAATGGCGGCATAGTCGAGGACATTTCATCTAGTGATTTAAGTTGTGGCACTACTATTGAAGTGAAAGATTTGTTTTATAATACTCCAGTAAGACTTAAATATTTGAAAAATCTTTATACAGAACTTGCACTAATAGTTGAATATGTTAATAAAATGGCTTTATCATATCCTAATATTAAATTTGTTTTAATAAATAATAATAAAGTGTTATTAAATACCTCAGGAGATGGCAATTTGCTTAAAGTTATATATGCAGTATATGGTGTCGATGTAACGAAAAAAATGATTGAAATAAATGGTGAAAATGACGATTATATAATATCCGGTTATATTGGTTATCCTGAAATTGCTAAAACTTCACGTAATGTTATAACAACACTTGTTAATGGAAGAGTTATAAAAAATAGTGACTTAAACAGATGTATTATAGATTGTTACCATACATATATACCCAAAGATAAATTTCCTTTAGTTGTATTAAATATAGATGTTGATCCAATACTTATAGATATTAATATTCATCCTCAAAAAATGGATATTAAGTTTTCTAAATTTGATAGTTTACAACAATTAGTAAATAAAGTTATAACCACTAAATTAAAAGAAATACTTTTAGTACCTCATGCTAACATTAGAGATTTAAATACAATTTATGAAGTAGAAGATTCTATGTCAATTAGTAATTTTAATTACCAAATAGAAGATAATGTTTCAAAAGAAGAAGAAAAAAATATTGATACTAAAGAAGAATTAGTATTTGATTTTGATAATGATAGTAAAATAACAGGAACTAAAAGCGAAGAAGTATTTACAGAAGAAAAAAGCAATGAAAACAGTTATCGTATAAAAGAGATGATACCTGTAGGTATAGTTCATAAAACTTATATAATAGCAGAAAATAGCAGTGGTATGTATATAATAGATCAACATGCTGCTGCAGAACGTATTAACTATGAAAAAGTCTTAAATTCCTTATTAAAAGATGATTATAAAATAATAGATTTACTAGTGCCATTAAAATTTGAATACTCTAAAGATGAATTTATAAAGATAAAAGAACATTTAGATATTTTAAAAAATATAGGTATATCCTTAGAAGAATTTGGAGATAATACATTTATTGTTAGAAGTCATCCGACTTGGTTTTTTGAAGGTTATGAAAGAGAAGCAATAGAAAAAATAATAGCTATTACTTTAGAAAAAGGAGAATTTGAAAAAGAAAAATTCATCTATAAAACAGCATCTACTATGGCTTGTAAAATGAGTATAAAAGCTAATGATTATTTAAATTTGGAAACAGCGAAAATACTTCTTGATAATTTAAGGAAGTGTGATAATCCGTTTACTTGTCCACACGGTAGGCCAACTATTATTACTTATAGTAATTACGATTTAGAAAGACTCTTTAAAAGAGCGATGAATTAATAAAGAAAGTGGTGTTAAAATGATTATTGCTATATTAGGACCAACAGCAGTTGGTAAAACAGCTTTAAGTATAGCACTTGCAAAAAAATATAATGCTGAAATTATTAATTTTGATGCTATGCAAGTATATGAAAAAATAAATATAGGTACTGCAAAAGTAACCAAAGAAGAAATGGATGGCGTTAAACATCATCTTTTGAGTCATATCAATTTAAACACTAATTATTCAGTTTATGATTATCAAAAAGAAGCAAGAGAAATTATAAAAAAGTTACAAAATGAAAATAAAAATATTATTCTAGTTGGAGGTACAGGATTATACTTAAAAGCCACTTTATTTGATTATAAATTTAGCACTGGAACTAGTTATAATGAATACAACGATTTAACAAACGAAGAAATATTAAATAAAATAAAAGAGTTTGATTCAAAAGACTTACCTCACATAAATAATAGGAAAAGATTAGTAAGACTTTTAAATAAATTAGAAAATAAAGAAGAAATTACTAGTAATGGCAATCATTTATTATATAAAAATACAATTTTTATAGGACTTACAACTACAAGAGATATTCTATATGATAAAATAAATAAAAGAGTAGAGTCCATGTTTGATAATGGTTTATTAGAAGAAGTAAATTCACTTAAAAGTTATTTTAATACTTCAAAAGCATTAAATACTGCAATTGGATATAAAGAGTTTATAGCATATTTTAATAATGAAAAAACACTAAAAGAAATAAAAGAAGATATAAAGAAGAACTCTAGACATTATGCCAAAAGACAATATACTTTTTTTAATCATCAATTTAATCTTACCTGGTTTAATACCAATTATGAAGACTTTAATAAAACAATTAATGAAGTAATTACATATATAAACAATCATCAATAAGCAACCGTTATGTGGCTGCTTTTAATGTGATTGTAATATATAAAAATAACATAATTATATATTTTTAATTTGTGTAAAGCATATGTATTTTGTAATAAAAATAAATATTTAGCTTTGGAAATAATATAATAACTGATAATATGGAAGAAGAGGAGTTGAAACAATGATAACTTTAGTAAAAAATTACCATGAAGCTGATGGAATAACACATAGAGGAACCTTACATGCTGATGAAGTATTTGCAACTGCTTTCTTAGATTTATATATTGAAAATTTTAAAGTTATAAGAGTTAATGAAGTAAATAATGATATTTCACCTAAAACAATAGTTTATGATATTGGTAGAGGTAAATTTGATCATCATCAAGCAAATGCTAAAATAAGAGAAAATGGTATTAAATATTCATCTTTTGGTCTTTTGTTTGAAGAATATGGTATAAAATATCTAAAAAAATTAAAACTAAAAAACACTAAAGCCATCTATAACTATTTTGTAAAAGATTTTATAGAAGCAATAGATGCTATTGATAATGGTATTTTTCCAGAAATTAAAGCAAATTATAAAATAAAAACTATTAGTGATATAATAAAATTATTTAATCCTACTTATTTAAGTAATGATGATGAAGATGAACAATTTGTGAAAGCTGTGCATCTTGCTGAAGTTATATTTACTCAAGAATTAAAAAGTGTTATATGTAAAGTAGAAGCTAATAAAAAAGTGAAAAAGATTTTAAATAAAACAAAAGGTTCTATTCTAATATTAGATGAATATTTACCATACGAAGAAACAGTTTTATCTTCACTTTCTGGAAAAAATATTAAATTAGTAGTTTATCCTTCAAATAGAGGTGGATACGCAATTAAAACAGTCCCAATTAGTCTAATAGACAAAAATAGTAGAGTTTATTTTCCAAAATCTTGGCAGGGTTTAACTGATATAGCTTTAGAAGAAGTAACTGGTATTAAAGGATCGTTATTTTGCCATGTAAATAGATTTCTTGCAACAGCTACATCTAAAGAAAGTGCTTTAAAATTAGCAGAGTTAACTATAGAAAAAAATGAAAAAAACTAAAAGAATATTGTAATTATATATATTATATAGGTTAAAATAAGAAAGGAGGAATACTATGAATAATGATGAAACAAAGTTAAAAAAAGTAATGACACTAATTACAATAATTATAACAATTCTATTGATAGGGTTTATTGTTTATGCAATAAAAATGAATCTTTTAACTAGCCCAGAAATATTAGTTAATAAAATCAAAGAATATGGTCTTATTGGTCCTATTATCTTTTTACTTATTCAAATTGTTCAAGTAATTTTTCTTTTTTTTCCGGGTGGGGCTTCATGTCTTGCTGGAACCCTTGCCTTTGGACCTATAGAAGGATTTTTTTATAACTATATAGGATTAACTCTAGGAAGTATTGTTGCTTATATGTTAAGCAAAAATTTTGGACTTCCTTTAATAAAAAAACTATTTAAAGAAGAAACAATAAAAAAATATTTAAAGTATGTTAGAAATAAAAAATTTGAAAAAATATTCTTTCTTGGTATTTTATTGCCGGGAGCACCGGATGATTTATTGTGTTATATTGCAGGTATAAGTAATTTGACCTTTAAAAAGTTTCTCATTATAATATTATTAGGTAAGCCATTAACATTAATATTTTATAGTTTATTTATTAAATTATTTTAAGGAGTAATTATGAGACATGTTGGTTATATTTCTTTTTATGAAAGCCCTATAGGAATTATTAGAATTAATACTGGTGATTATGATATCTTGTCCATAAGCTTTATTAATGAAGTGGAGGAGGAAGAAAAAGAAAATAGATTAAGCATTAGAGTAAAAGAAGAATTAGACTTATATTTTAGCGGTGCCTTAACATCCTTTTCCTTTTATAATTATTTAATATCTGGGTTAGAAGCAAGAGTCTTAGAAATAGTAAGTCACATTCCTTATGGAGAGACTATGACATACAAAGATATAGCAAGGATTTTAGGAAATGAAGAAATAACTAGTCCAGTTATAAAAATTTTAAACGAAAATCCATGTCCAATTCTTATTCCATGTCATAGAGTAATAGAAGATAAAGACAAGATAGGAAGCTATGTATCAACAATAGAAAATAAAGAATATCTCTTAAATTTAGAGACAAATAATAAAAATAACTATTAGTATTTGTAAACCAAATAAAATAGTTATTTTTTAAGTTGAAGAGATGTTATACTTATGATAAAATTATAATAGGTGATAGGTTATGACACAAACAGTTTATAATGAAGAAAATCTTAAGTTCTTGTTATTTTATGTAATAATACCACTACTGTTAATTCTTTTTATATTTTTTATAATTACAAAACTATATGAACATCACAATAAGGGAAAAAATCTAAATAGAACTAATTATATTATTAATTATTGGAGTAATGTAATGGGAATAATATTCACTGCTATTCTTTTGTCTGTTTCTATTGGGTTCTCTCTAGCTTTTACAGAAAATGTAAGAGTTCTGAATGCTATTGAAGAAAATATTTTCTTTTATTATTTTTTTATGGTATTTCCTGTTTTCCCATTAATATTTTTGTTATATTACATTTATAAATTTATTTCTAACATTAGAAGAAAAGAAATGCTTGATAATAAAGAAAGTGAGGAATAAAAATGCAAGAAAAAAAAGAAAGCTCATTTATTAATATATTTATATATTTATTAATATTTATTTTAATTATTTTAGCAATTGCACCACCACTTACAAGAGTATTTTTTAAAGAGAATAATACAAATGCTGAAGTTGATTCTAACAACAGTGTAACCGCTACAGCCTTGACTTGTAGAAAGGAAGTAACAGTTGGTACTATGATTTATAATATTACTATTACTAGTAATTACAGCAATGACACTTTAAATAAAGTTACATTTACTTATGAACAACCAGAAGTAATAGATAATACCATTACTGACAATCCAGTTTTAACTGAAATTAATAATTTAAGAAATACGGGACTTTTTGATGAAACAAATGATGGTTTAACAACAATTTTTGTTTTGACAAAAGGAGTAAAAGAGGAAAATCTTCAAGATGCTAATTTAGATGGATATTTTCAAACATTAGATAGTCAAAAAGCTAATCTTGAATCTTTAGGTTATAAATGCTCAAGCCTAACTGTTTAATAATATTCAAAATTAGTGATAAAGTAATAACTAAAGAAAAAAGCAAGTAAAAACTTATAATATAACTAAATCTTCCTAAAATAAAAGTACTAGCAAGACTATTTATAACTAACATAAAAGGATAATCATAACTATTGATTATATTAATACTACAAGAAAAGTATAACAAAAGATATTGAATAATAATAACTAAGACTCCACTAATTAAGGCAAGATATAAATATTTATCTTGTCTTTTTCTACCATCAATTTCGCTATAAGGAATAAATAAAATTAATAGTAAGGGACTACCTACATAAAATAAGAACAATAAACTTCCTTTTAAAATATTTATAATATCACTTGTAAAATAAGGCTTTAAATAAGTTATATTTAAAGAATAACTGCTACCTATAATATTAATACAAAACAAAGGAATAAAAATAAAGAAAAGAATTAAAGAAAGACTAGCAAGTTCCCTATAACTTTTATTAGAACAAACTAGGCACATTAAAAATAGAAGAATTAAAATACTATAGAAATTGCCACTACTAAGAAAAGAAGCTTTAATAAAATTAGTACTACTAATTAATAAATATATAAAAACAAAGCATAATAACAAGCTAATAAAAATATTAAAAAAACTCTTATTAAACTTAACTATTTTTCTTAACTTTAATATTAATGCAAATAAAATGAAAGTAAGAAAAGAACCAATAATAATGCTAATAATAGTATCATTTTTACTTATTTTAATTATATTTTTAAAAAAGAGAATAAAAGATGATGTTGTTAAAAAGAAAGTTAAAGTAGCAATCTGTAGCAATCCTATTTTTTTATTAGTCATAATTATTCTTCCTTTCTTTATCTAAATTAATATCTATATAAATGTTAGAATTTTTATAAGAAGAAAAAGCACTGTCTATGTGGCCTTTTTTGTCTTTACTGTCACTATTTTTCAAATAAATATAATTAATAATATTAGAAATATTATATTTTTTTATTTTCTCATCATCAATTAAACTATAAATATCATTATAAATGCTATTTTTAATCTGCTTTTCTATATCAGTTAAGTTATCACTATCAGGACTATCAATTTTACCTGTAATTTTAATATTTAAAGATTTGTTATTATATTTTATAGAACTCTTTAAATTATATAAAAACACTTCGTAATAATTATTATTAATAAAAACTTTTTCACTATAACTACTAATCTTATTATTAAGTAAATAACTTGCTCTAGCTAAATTAGCATCAACTTTATAATTTAAACTTGGAAGATATAGCCCAATACTAGTTAAATTATTATCAACATTAATTAAAGGAATATTAGCAGTTTTAAATTCATCTAAAGTATCACTTAATAAATCTTTAAAAGTAACATTAATAATAGAACCTGTTTCATTTTTTTCTTTTTTTATAAAACTTTTATAATCATTTCTTTTGTGATACATATTAAATAAATTAGAAATATTACCATCATAGCTTAAAACTAAATAATCAATAGAAGTAAATTCATCTTTAAAAAAATTAATAACTTTCTTATTAATAACATTAGTATTAAATACTACAATTTCTAAATGATTATAGTAAGTTTTTTTATTGTTAATATTCTTAGCCTTAAGGAATACTTCTCCTAGGCTATCTCCTGTTATTGTATAAACTTTATTTTTATCATTAATAACATTTAAATAAAGAACATATTTACCATTATTCATTTCTAATCCCATCACATCAATAACACCTAAATTATTTAATTCATGATATGGAGCAAAACCTAAAAAAAGTAGTAAAACAATGCCTAATAAAATTATTTTTCTCATATTATCTCTCCCTTACTTTATTTTTGGTAAGAAGTGGATTTCTTAATCTTCTTTTTTTATGTGATTCCTTAATTAAAGCGTCTCCAATTTCTTCTTTAATAAAAGGCGAAAAAGGTGCTGTATAAGATACGTTTAAAGAAGAAGTAGTAACTAAAGAAGCTAAAAGAATAATAAAACCTACAAAAATACCAAATAATCCGAAGAACATTGCAAGGAAAAGTAGTATAAATCTCCACCATCTAAGAGCATAAATCATCTCAATAGAAGAAAAAGCAAGACCGGATATAGCAGATATAGAAATAACTATAATCATAATAGGGGAAATAATACCCGCTGCAACAGCAGAGTTTCCTAAAATTAAACCACCTAAAATAGAAACTGAAGTACCCATACTAGTAGGCTTCCTGATATCACTCTCTCTTAAAATTTCAAAAGATATACTCATAAATAATGCTTCAACCAAGGCAGAAAAAGGTACACTTTCTCTTTGCTTCATAAAATTTAAAAATAGAGAAAGAGGTAAAATATCTTGATTGTGAGTAGTTAATGCTATATAAATAGCGGGAGTAAAAATAGCAATCAAAAAAGCTAAAAACCTAATTATTCTTATAAAAGAAGTATTAATTGCTTTTTCATAATAATCATCACTAGTATGTAAATAATCTATAAAAAAAGTAGGCATGATTAAAACAAAAGGAGAATTATCAACTACAATAGCAATCTTTCCTTCAAGAAGCGCTTGGCTGACTTTATCTGGTCTTTCGGTTGAATTAATAGTTGGAAATAAAAAATTTGTTTTATTATCAAGATAGCACTTCAAACTACCAGAGTCTATAATTCCATCTACATTAATTTTTTTTAGTCGTTTCTTAATATCGAGAACATTCTTTTTTAAAGCAATATTATTCATGTATAAAATACCAATCTTAGTTTTGCTAGATTTACCAATAAACATACCATCAACAAACAAATTACTAGTTCTAAGTCTTCTTCTAATAAGGCCGACATTAGTATTAAAATTTTCATTAAAAGCATCTTTACTACCAGTAATACTAGCTTCATTATTAACAACAGCAACACCACGATCAACTGTTGCTCTAGCTTCAATAGCAATACATTTACTATTACTAAAAATAATAAGAGCAAAACCCATGCAAATATAATCGTTCATATCACTTAACTTGTCTAAAACTTTACCATTATTAGTAGGAATAAAATTAAGTAATTCATTCTCTATATCATCAGATTGAAATTTAATAGTTAAAAGTTTTTTTAAAATAAAATCATTAACATAACTAGAACTACCTAAAACTTCACTCATGACTAGAGTAATTTCTCTATTATCTATAATAAAAGGTCTAATAATTAAATCACTTGCATTCCCGAAAGATGCTTTTATTTTTTCACTAAGCATAATATCACAGTCTCCATTCTTTTATAGTATTACCAAAATTACCATTTTCATTAAATTTTCATCTTATTATAAAAAAGAATATTATACTTGTGATTATCATTCCAAATAATGTAATGTTTTTTATAATTATAATTGTATAATTACCAAAGAAGTTTCTATATTTAGTGATATTGAATGATGAAGTAATAGTTTTAAAGAAATCATCAAAGGACTAGAAATAGTTCTTTTTTTGTAGTAACCTATTAATAGGTGATGCTTATGAAAGTTAAAATAATAGATTATGATC
>CALVRG010000058.1 GCA_944358505.1 uncultured Bacilli bacterium
ATTACATCTAATACCTAGTTCACCATATCTAGAAGCAATAGATTTTGAAAAAGCAACTATTCCTGCTTTGCTTGCTGAATAAATAGGAAAGTATTTTGAACCATTATTCGCTACTATTGAACCAATGTTAATTATATTTCCTTTTATGTTGTTTTCTTTCCATTTATCAATCATCTGCAAACACATACTTATAGTTCCTTTTAGATTCGTATCAATAATATTATTTAATTCTAAATAATCATACTTTTCTTTTTCTTCACCACTACTAATTATCCCTGCACAATTTATTAGGGTATCAATATTATTTAATTCATTTATAATCTGTTTAATATCATCATCATTACTAATATCACAAATGAAATAATTTATAGAGTTATTAGTATCATTGTAGACTTTTTCTAGTTTTTCTTTTCTTCTTCCTAAGATATATACCTCATAACCTTTTTCATAAAATGTTTTTGCAATGGCTTTTCCAATACCTGTTCCTCCACCTGTTATTAAAACTTTTTTTGTCATTATATTTATCCTCCTTTAAATATTAGTTATATTGTTCTGATATTATGCTCTAAAATCCTACACTTATTATTAAGATAAAATTCACCTTCAAATTTTAACTATTTTAATATTTATTCTTGTTTTTATTATAAATTAGTTAGTGTATAATAAAAGCCTTTTTTATCTAATAATTCTTTATCGTTACCTTCTTCTATTAATCTTCCCTCCTTTATAACTAAAATTTTGTCATAATTTTTAATACTATCTAATGTGTGGGCAATTACAATTACAGTTTTTGTCTTTGATAATTCTTCAATTGTTTTTTCTATTTCTTTTTTGCTTCTTTTATCTAAAGCACTAGTTACTTCATCAAAAAGTATTATGGGTGTATCTTTTAATATAGCCCTTGCTATAGCAATTCTTTGTTTTTGACCTACTGATATATTAGTTGTATTTTCTTCAATTATTTCATCATATTTATTTGGTAAACTTTCTATAAACTCATCAATATTAGCAAGCTTACAAGCCTTTTTAATATCATTAATAGTAGCACTATTATTTACCATTAACAAGTTTTCTTTAATACTCATATTGAAAAGTATGGGTTCCTGGTTAACTATCGTTATAGCTTTTCTTAAACTTTTTTCGTTAAAATTTCTGATATCTTTATTATCTATTAATATTTTACCTGTATAATTATCATACTGTTTTAGAAGTAATTTAAATATAGTTGACTTGCCTCCTCCACTCATACCTATAATCGCTGTTTTAGAATTATCTTTTATTTTAAAACTTATATTATGTAAAGCCTCAGTTTCTGTATTATTGTATTTAAAGTTTACATTTTTAAATTCAATAATTCCTTGTATATTATTAAAGTTACCTTGTCCAAATTTTTCCTTTTCTAGTTCATTATCTTCTAAAAGCCATTTTATTCGTTTCATATTAGCAGTAAATTCAGAAATACCAAAATCATGTTCAATTATTCTATGAAAAACATCATCTACAATAGTAGTCATATAAGTAATTATTAGCATTGCTGTTTCTACATCAAAAATCTGTAATCTAACATTGTTTATAATATATAATAAAATAATAGCATCGCCTATTATTCTAATAGTCCATTTAGCTGTATTAACATTTTTACCGAGTAATCTTCTAGTTGTTCTTATATCTCTTAGGTTATCTATATTACTATCAAAAATGTTAGCACATTTTTTCTTTAAATCAAGTGACTTGACTTCTCTAATTCCTTTTGTTGTTTCACTTATTAAAGTGGAATAATTATCAGAATAATTAAATTCTTGATCTAAATAATCTTTTGACTTATCTAATTGAATTTTAAAAAGATATAAACTTATGGATGAAATAATGGTTACACCTAGACCAATTTTATAATCTATTATGTATATTATAATAAGCATTACAAATGATGTAGCTATATAAGCACTTTCTTCAAATAAAGAAGTAATAGTTCTCATCATATTGCTATCAGCAGCTTTTATTGTTGTATATATTTTTCCTGAGTTTATACTTTCAAAAGAATTCATTGTTAAAGATAAAACTTTATTATATATTTTCTTTTGAATAGTAGCAGATATTTTTTCTCCTGTGCTAATTACTATTCTGCGATATCGATTATGACAAAAAGTGATAGAAAAAATTCTTAATAGTGCACATATTAAAACTAATTTTACTGCTTTATCTAAATTTAAGCTCATTATATTTGCTATTAAGTTTGAATTCATTGTTGTATAAATCATAGCTGTTATAACAAAGGTTATCATAAAAATAAGTCCTATTATATATTCTTTTTTATTTTCTTTAGCATATTTAAATAAATCTTTTAATGCTTTAAAAAAACCATATTTTTTCATTAGAAACCACCTAATAATATGATAACATAAATTTAAAGTTTAAAATACAAGAATAATTATTTTTTCTTTTTTCTTTTATAATCAATATTAAAATTATTACTGCTATTACAGCTTGTATAAAAAACTAGGATATCTAATAATATAGTATTCAAGTATTTAATATAGACCTTGCCATTGCTTCTGTTATTATTCTAGGTGTCTTAGCTTTCTTATTCTATTATCTTATTTGTTTACTTAAGAAATTTATACAAAAGAAAACTGTTAACTGAGAAAGTTAGCAGTTTTTGATATTATTTAAATTTATTTTAATTTCTTCAATTATATGTCCAATATTACCTTCACCAGCATATTTACTCATATCAAAAAAGTTATCATTGATGTCTACCCATTCAAGTTTATTGACTTCTTCAACTAATTTTACATCTTTATTTAGTATTCCATAATAAACTTCTATACTTTTATTAAAAGCAATATATTCAATGTTCATAAAGTATGAAAGAACAGTATCATTTTTAGTAATAGCAGTTTCTTCTTCTAATTCTCTATATGCCTCGTTCAATCCATCATTTTCTTTTTCAATTTTACTACCTACTAAATTATACATTCCCATATAAGGCTCTTTTGTTCTTTTACACATTAATACTCGATTCCTATCTTTATTGAATATTACAATTACATTGTATTTTTTCATAATATATTTCTTTCCTTTCATATATGTGTGATTAATTTATTAATTTTTTGTATTTTCTGTTTCAGTTTAATACCTATTTTCTGCTTCACTTTTTTAACCATCCTTCAATTAAAGGTTTAGAACTACTGGCTTCAGTTCCTATAATAGAGATACTATCAATACTAATAGCATTTTTACATATCTTTTTTAAATCATTTGGAATATTACCTACACCACTACCTTCGTTAGTTACAAATACTTTAATTTTTTTATTAGTAAAATCTAGTTTTTCAAGTTGTGTAAATAATGGCATAGGCATGGTTCCACACCAAATAGGAGTACCAATATAAATTACATCATAGGACGAAATATCTGTTAAATATTCTTTTAATGGTGGTCTACTTTGATTTTTTAACTCCTCTACTGATACTTTTACACATTCACGATAATCTTTTGGATAGTTATGAAGTGGTTTTACTTCAAAGATATCACTGTTAGTTAAATCTTTTACGATGTTGGCAACAATAGCAGTATTACCAACTTTTAAGTCAACAATACCATTTTTTGTATAATTTTCTCCTATTCTCGAAAAGTAAATAATTATACTTTTAGAATTCATAAAAATTCTT
>CALVRG010000059.1 GCA_944358505.1 uncultured Bacilli bacterium
TATAATATTGATAAAATATTGGAGCATAAAGCATGACTTTATGCTTTTTTTGTTTAATTATAAAGTACTTTTTATAATATATTAGCATAGACTAAATTAGAGGAGGAAAAGACATGGCGACATTTAAAGAAATAGTAACAAAAGCTGTTATTGGTAAGGGTAAAAAGCAATTTACTGATACTTTATCATTACAAGTAACTAATAGCCCTAATACAATTCTTGGTTGTTGGGTAATAAATCATAATTTTAGTGGTGATATTGTTAATAATACTGTCACTATTAATGGTAGTTATGATATTAATATTTGGTATTCCTATGATAATGATACAAAAACTGAAGTATTAAAAGAAACAAAAACTTACAAAGAAAATATAAACGTGCAAGGAGTTAATAATAGTATTGAAAATGAAGAAGTTATAATAAGAAGTTTAAGTGGACCAAGTTGTAGCAAAGCAGAAATTAATGGTAATACAATCTCATGTATTATTGATAAAACTTTGGGCATAGAATTAGTAGGAGATACTAAAGTAAGGATAAATACATTAGATGAAGTTGATGATTGGCAAGAAATCATTGATAACGACACCACTATAGAAAAAAGAATAGATGAAGAAGTAAATGAAGATTATCTAGATAATCCCACTGAATAAATATTAAAGACTGTCAATAAAAAAAGGTTGACAGTCTTTAATAATTTGTGTATAATTATAACAGTAAAAAGAAAGGAGTTAAATTATGGCAGTAAAATTAAGATTAATGAGAATGGGAGCAAAAAAAAGACCATTTTATCGTATAGTTGCAACAGATTCAAGAAGTAGAAGAGATGGAGAATATCTTGAACTTATAGGTTCATATAATCCAATTGCAAGTGAAAAAGATGTTAAAATAAATGAAGAAGTTGCCTTAAAATGGTTAAATAATGGAGCAATTCCATCTGATACTGTTAGAAGTCTATTTAAAGAAGCTGGCATTATGAAAAAGTTTGCTGAATCTAAAGATAAAAAGGAAACAACATAATGACTTTAGTAGAATTAACAGAAAAATTAATTAAAAATATTGTTAAGGATGAAGAAACTATATCTGTAAAAGAATTTCCAAGTGATAATGAAAATGAAATTATTATAGAAGTATTAGTTTCAGAAAAAGATATTGGTAGAGTTATTGGTAAGAATGGTAAAACAGCTAACGCTATTAGAACTTTAGTTCAAGCCAGTAGTTCACTAAGAGATAACAAATTTATAAAAATTAATATAGATAAATTTTAGGAGTTACTTTAAGTAACTCTTTTATTATAAAAATAATCAATTTAGTTAGAAATAAATAACTAATATTGTCTAAATTGAAAAATTATATTATACTTAATATAGAATTGGAGGTATTACGATTATGAAAAAAAGAGTCTTAAGTGCTATTATTATGATATTAATTTTTGTGCCATTACTATTCATGGGAGGAATATTATTTGATATATTCATGAGTCTTTTAGCTTTAGGTGCTATGCATGAATTAATAAAAATAAGAGAAAAAAAGAAAGAATTTCCAATAATTGTCAAAATAGTTTCATATTTATTAATTGTTTTTTCTAGCATTTTAATTTATAATCAAAATATTTATAATTATACAATGAGCTTTCAGCTAATAGCTTTTATTATATTAATGTTTCTTTTACCAATTTTGTTAAAAAATATGAAAGAAGATTATAATATTAATGATGCTCTTTATTTAGTTGGATCTTTATTATTTATTAATATTGCATTTAATTTAATTGTAGTGGTTAGAAACTATAGTTTAAATTATTTAATTTATTTATTACTTATAACTGTTATAACAGATACATTTGCATTAATAACAGGAATCTATATTGGTAAAAACAAATTAGCACCTACTATTAGTCCAAATAAAACGATAGAAGGATTTATGGGAGGAACTTTAATGGGAACTTTCGTTGCAACAACATTTTATTATACGGCAATAGATTCAAGTATATCTATTGCAATATTACTGCTTACAACATTATTCTTATCAGTAGTAGGACAGCTTGGTGACTTAGTTTTTTCAAGTATTAAAAGAACATATAATGTTAAAGACTTTTCAAATTTAATACCAGGTCATGGTGGTATATTAGATCGTTTAGATAGTCTAATATTTGTTGCTTTAGCATTTATATTAGTAATGGGATTAATTTAGGAGGTTACATGGTTACTTTAATATTATTCATAATTTTATTAGGTTCAATTATTTTCATTCATGAAAGTGGACACTTCTTATTTGCGAAATTAACTGGTATTTATGTCTATGAATTTGCTCTTGGCATGGGGCCTAAATTATTTAGCTTTAAAAAAGGTGAGACAGAATACTCTTTAAGAGCAATACCAATAGGAGGATTTTGTCAATTAGCTGGAGAAGAAGGGGAAGAAGAAAATCTTCCGAGGGATAGAACTTTACCCGGTAAAAAGCCATGGCAAAAATTTATCGTAATGTTTTTTGGGGCAGGATTTAATTTTATATCAGCTATTTTAGTACTATTTTTTATTTCTTTAATTTGGGGAGCAAGTTCTACAGAACCAATTTTATCTAGTGTTGAAAAAGGAAGCCCTGCTTATGAGGCAGGACTTAGAAAAGGTGATGAAATATTAGAAATAAATGGCCATGATATTTGGACAATCGATGATATTTCTTTATATATAACTATTGCTGACACTAGTAAAAACAATACATTTAAAGTAAAAAAAGAAGATGGGAATATAGAAATTTATAAAATAAAACCAGAAAAAACAAAAATTGATGGAGAAGAAAGATATGTATATGGTATAGGAATGGAAGCAAAAGAAGAACAAGGACTAGGATCAGCTTTAAAATATACTATTATTAAAACTGGTTCATTATTTAAACAGATGTGGATAACTTTATTAAATCTTTTTACAGGAGGAATTAAGTTAAGTCAATTAAGTGGCCCTGTAGGAATATATGAAGTAGTAGGAGCACAGTCTAGTGGAGGTCTAGCTAGCTTGCTTTATCTGTTCTCATTTTTATCAATAAATGTAGGTTTTATTAATTTATTACCATTGCCAGCTTTTGATGGTGGACATATTTTATTTATAATTATAGAAAAAATAAAAGGAAAACCAGTAAAACCAGAAACAGAAGCTAAATTCCATGCAGCAGGGTTGTTCTTATTAATGCTATTGATGATATATGTAACATTCTATGATATATTACGACTATTTTAAAAACATTGGTATAAATTTACCAATGTTTTAATTTTAAATCTAATTATCATGATATAACTCTTCTTTAATATAATCTAAATTTTGATTCATCAAACTAATATAATCAACATTAAGCTCTCTTTGATTTTCATCTAGAACGATAATTCTATTTGAATTAATAACTTCTAAACTATTAGGATAAGTATTAATTAGATTTTGAACATTTGTAGTAGTATCAATATTATCATAACTAAAGATTTTAGTAATAATACCATTTTCTACTAGATTATTGATTGTAACTAAATCCTTTTCACTTGTATCATCATTTAAGATATAAACAGTAACACCATATTTTTCTAAAAATTTATAATTATTATCTGTAGCTACAATAGTATTGTATTTAGCATTTTCAACAGCAAGTCTAATATTAGCATCAAGTTCAGAAATATCAACTTTTAACTCCTCATAATTTTTATCTATTTCTTCTTTAAGATATTTGTTTTCAATATATTCTTTTAAACCAATTCTTACATTTTGACTCATCATTAACATAAAAGAAGGATCTAACCAAACCTCATCCATATTATAATCATTATCAAGTACGTAAGAACTATCAATTATTTTTATATCCTCATTATAATCAAGTAAATCTACAGTCAACTCTCTTTCTCTATCAACTAAACCTGTATAAATAAATAAATCCTTACTAGCAAAATCTTTTTTCTGTTTATTAGTGAATTTATAATTACTAACATCAATTCCATCAGGATAAATATTATTAATTTTAGAATGTTCACCATAAAGTCTTTCAATTATATATTCATTAGGATAATTAGTAGCAACTATTTCAATATCCTCCATATTATCACTTTTACAGCCTGTTACTAAGAAAATAGTAGATATTCCTAGTAAAGCAATCTTCCCCAAACTTTTAAATTTTCTTTTCATTCTTTTTTCCCTCATTTCTAATAACTGGATCATATCCAAATCTTGCTCCGGGATGACATCGTAAAATTCTTTTAAAACCTAAGTAACATCCCTTAATAGAACCATATTTATTTATAGCTTCTATTGTGTAATTAGAACAAGTTGGATAAAAATGACAAGCTCCATGACTTGCTAAAGGCATCTTTTGATAAAGATGAATTAAACTAATTAATACACTTCTCATATATAACACCCAAAATTATTGTACTATAAAAAGTATAAAAAAGAAATAATATAACAATTATTTCTTCATATAAGTTGAAACTAAACAATAATTATTATTTTAAACAATAGATAATAATTGAAATTTATCTTAACCTAATAGAAAATGTGATATAAGCATAAATATAAAGCCAGCTAATAGGAAAATGATTGTTAATTTCCCTTTTTTATAACTTAATGATTCTTGTAATAATTCGTAAATACTTATATGAATCATAATTCCTGCAATTATGGCCAATATAATACTCATAATAAAGTTATTTATAATATTAGCAAGGAAAAAATATGCAAGTATTGCCCCAAAAGGTTCAGATAATCCGGATATTAGAGTATAAAGAAAAGCTTTAGATCTAGATCTAGTACTAAAGTAAATTGGTATAGCAATACTTATACCCTCGGGGATATTATGAAAGCTAATAGCAATAGCCAAAGATAAACCTAAGTTTTGGTTAGTAGAACTAGAAAGAAAAGTAGCAATACCTTCAGGAATATTATGTATAATAATAGCAAGCATAGATACAATTCCTAAATGATATAACTTCTTATTATTAATAACTTTTTTCTTATTTTTAGGTAAAAACTCATCTATTAGCATAGATATAATAATACCAAGACATATAAAAATTAATAAAAATAAGAGAGCTGGAAATTTAGTAAAAATGGATTTTAAAAGACTATAACTTTCAGGAATTAAATCGAGAAAAGATACAAATATCATAACACCGCTTGCAAAAGCAAGTGCTTTTAGTATAATAATCTTTTCATTTTTTAAATCAAAAAGTAAAGGAATGAATCCTAATAAAGTAGATAATCCTGCTAATAAAGATAGAATAAAAGCATAGATAGAATTAGACATAAAATCACCAATAATTTATATGTGTTAATATTAAACATTATGTTGCTTTTAAGAGCAATTCAAAACATTGACTAAGAATATTATATATGATATATTTTAAGCATAAGGAATGATGCAATATGTTGATTCTAAATGCAATGGAGATTTGTAATAATCCAAATATTTTAAAAATTATATATGTTTTAAAGAATGCATTAAACTTGATTTTTTTATTTGTACCAATTGTACTAGTAGTTTTGTTAACGATGGACTTCATAAAAAATATAGCTTCAAGTAATGATGATGAAATTAGAAAAAATGTACAAAATTTTATAAAAAGAATCGCTGCCACTATAGTTTTATTTTTGGTTCCAACCATCACAAATCTATTATTTGGAATAGTTGACTCTACTTTAGGAAATACTAATATCAGAATTAATTATTTAAGTTGTTGGCAAAATGCTACTGAGGGCACAATTAGTTTAAGGCAAGAAGAATGGAATTCTATTATGAAAGAAAGAGAACAAGCTCATAATGAATATGTAGCAGAATTAGCTAAAGAAAATGAATCAAATAATAATTCAAATCAACAAATAATAGTATCTGAAAACAAAAAAAATAGTGTAGCTAAATTCCTTGAAATGGCAAAAGATACAGCAGAATACATAGTAGATCATAAATGGTATTATGATGATAATACAAGTAGATCGTGGGAAACCGCCAAAAAGAAAAATTATCTTTCATGCGCTGAATATGTATGCTATGTTATGCAACAGATGGGATATCTTAAGTCAGGACAATTATTTTATGGTAAAGCTGGAGATGGTGGTACCATTCAAGTGACTGGAGTAGGAAGTTTATTTTCAGATAAACCAAAGGCTATAGAATTAAAAAATCAGCTTAAAAAGAATTTTTATATTATAGAATGTCATAAAACAATAAAACAATTAGAAAAAGAAAACAATTTAAAAAAAGGCGATATTGTTATGTACTATAATGGTCATCAGCATACTAATATTTATGCTGGACGTGATAGTAAGGGTAGAAGAACGTGGTATGATTTTGGAATTTGGGGAACAAAAGGCTTTAATAGATATACAAGATTTGAAGAAGTTATGATTACAGAAGGTGTTGGAAAAGGGAAAAGAAGAGATATGGATAAATTTTATGTGTCTTATATTCTTCGCTTAAAAACGTAATAATGTAGTAATGCAATAAAGATAGATATCTGTTAAATCTATCTTTTTATATTGATATATGATTTGATAGATTAAATTAGTTATGATATAATAAAGAACAAAAATAAAAGATTTAATATAAAATTTATCATCTATTTGAAACATTAACTATGAATAACTTAATTAGGAGATGACTTTAATGAATTATAATTTGGAATGTGAAAAAATACTAAAAACAATTGATTTATCTAATAAGCCATCTTTATTGTTGCATGCATGTTGTGCACCATGTTCATCAGCAGTACTTGAAAAAATAGCACAATACTTTAATATAACTATTCTTTTTTATAACCCTAATATTACAGATTACAAAGAATACTTAAAAAGAAAAGAAGAATTAGAAAAATTTATTAACTTGGTAGGTTATAACATCAAATTACTAGATTGTAATCATGATAAAGAAAAGTTTCTAGAGTTATCTAAAGGATTAGAGGATTTAAAAGAAGGAGATATTAGATGTTATAAGTGCTATAAATTAAGATTAGAAGAAACAGCAAAAATAGGTAAAAAATATAATTTTAATTATTTTACAACTACTTTATCAATAAGTCCTTATAAAAATAGTAAATGGTTAAACGAAATAGGAGAAGAACTAGCTAGTAAATATAATATTAATTATTTATATGCGGATTTTAAAAAGAAAAACGG
>CALVRG010000060.1 GCA_944358505.1 uncultured Bacilli bacterium
GATATCCAAGAATATTTACGTAAAACTAATAAATCAAGCAAAACAATTGCTCGTTATTTAACAGCTATAAACAACTTTTATAAATATTTAGTCGAAAAAAGTATCTTACCAGAAAATCCTTGCGAAAGTATTAAAATGCCCAAACTCGAAAAAAAGCTTCCTAATTATTTAACCATCGAAGAAGTTGATAATTTATTAAATATTCGTGCCAGTACTACTTATGAATTAAGAAATAAAGCTATGTTAGAAGTTTTATATGCGACAGGTATGCGAATTAGTGAATTATGTAATTTAACGATGAGCAACTTATTTTTAGAAGACAATTTAGTGAAAGTATTTGGTAAGGGAAGTAAAGAGAGATTAGTGCCTATTAGCAATACAGCCATAAAAGCTTTAGAAGACTATTTAAAATTTGGAAGAAATGAATTATTAGGCACTCACACTTGTGAATATGTTTTTATTAGCAGTAGACATACTAAAATAACAAGACAAGCCTTCTTTAAATTCATCAAAAAATTATGTCATGAAAAGGGGATAAAGAAAAATATTAGCCCTCATATTTTAAGACATTCTTTTGCCACTCACTTACTAAATAATGGAGCTGATCTAAGAGTAGTTCAAGAACTTTTAGGGCACAGTGATATAGCAACAACGCAAATATATACGCACTTATCAAATGAAAAATTAGAGCAAGAATATAATAAACATCCTTTAATACATGAAAAAAGCCACCATTAAATCGTGGCTTTACATAATTAGCGAGCTTCTCTATTAGCTCTTGAACTTTTTTCGTTTCTAGAATTTCTTGATTCATTCTTAGAATTTCTACAATTCTTATTATTTCTAGAGTTTTTTTGACTTTCTCTATTATTTTTCATTTTCTTTTACCTCCCACTATTATTATGGTTTAAAACGCTAGAAGAATTCATATAATTAACTGGTGATTATATGGAAATTATTGGTGCTTTACTAGTTTCTACCATTGCCGGATTATCCACAATTATAGGAAGTCTAGTCATTTTTTTTAAATTTAAAGAAGATAATATTAATAAATTTATTACTGCATCTCTATCTTTTTCCTTGGCAATTATGATCGGGATAAGTATTACAGACCTCATTCCGGAATCTACTTATATTCTTTTATTAAACTACGGAATAGGAAAGGGGATCATTTTTTCATTTATAGCGTTTATCATCGGAATTATTTTAGTAAAATATCTTCATAAATTAATGGATAAGGCATCTTCTAAAAACGACTTATATAAACTAGGAATCTTAAATATGTTAGCTTTAATTTTACATAATTTTCCTGAAGGCATAGCAACTTTTATGAGTTCCTATAAAGATATTGAATTAGAATTAAAACTAGCTGTAGCGATCGCTTTTCATAATATTCCTGAAGGTATTTCGATTGCGGTTCCCATTTATTATGCTACCAAATCAAAAAAAAATGCTATCTTAAAAACATTCTTATCCGGAATTGCTGAACCCATTGGCGCTATTATAGCTTACATCTTTTTAAGTAAGTACATAACAGATAGCTTAATTAGTATTATTCTGCTTTTAGTAGGGGGAATTATGATCACCTTAGCCATAGAAGTAATCTATCCTAAAGCTAAGAATTATAATTTAAATAAATACTTATATTTAGGATTATTAATAGGCATCATTCTTATATTGTTTAATTATTTTTGCTTTTAATAAATTAATGATTATATAACTTTTCAACCTTCGTATAATAAAAATATAAATATTCTTTAGCTTCATCATTAATTAAATATAAACTTTGCATTAACTGTAATGTGATAGTTTTTAACTCAGTTTTTTTTCTAGTTGAATTATTTATTTTAGAAATGTAATCATTTATACAATAATTAAATTTTTGTAAAGCTTCACCATTATAAATCACATGATAATTCAATAATTGATGATATTTACTAATATAGTAGAGTAGGGAAGGGATGTTAATTTTCTTTTCCTTTAAAATAGTAGTAATCTGCAAATTTAAAATGTCTAAAGTAGTTTTATTAAGCAAAGTATGCTGATAATATTCTGCATAAGTTTCGTAAATATGAGTGGATTTATTTAAATATACTTTAAATAATTCATAAAATAAAGTGAGCATAAAACTCTGAGATAAAAGCAAAATAAATGAAAGAATACCATCATGGATAACAATAACGAAAATGATTCCTAAAATAAACATTAAAACTAAAGTTAAAATAAAATTGTTACGTCTTAAGAATTTTAAATTTTTATCCCCATAATTTTTCAAAAAATCAACTCCTAAATACAGTATAATACACATTTAAATTATTTTTCAAGAACAAAGTTAACATAATATATATTTAGCGAACTTAAAACGAAGAAAAATAAGAATTTACCATCTAAATATCTATAATTTATTTTAAAATATTAAATATAACAAATACATTTAATTACAACTTATAGTAAATATATCTACAATTAAATTTTAAAATTTTTAATCTTAATTTTTTTATATAAATAAATAATAACCTTATTATTATAATTTAATAAGGTTAAATGCGCGTATATATCATTATTAATATATTTAAATAAGGTTATATATATAAGAACAATTAAGTTCTTAATTTAAATCACTCGCATACCAATAATAATTTCCTTGATCATCTTTTTTGAAAGTATGTTTATATAAAGTACCATATTCCTGTACAAATTCGGC
>CALVRG010000061.1 GCA_944358505.1 uncultured Bacilli bacterium
ACTATAATCTATCGCTCCTGTTAAATCTAACAAGACACATATAGTTAAAATAACAAATAAACTTAAAAGAATTATTAATCTCTTCTTCATACTTTCTCACCTTATTTTAATTCTATCACATTCTTTAACATTTTTTTACTTGTTAAATAAATTCCTGTATATCTATCATAATAATCTTCTAAAAATTTATTTATTTCCATATTTATTTTTGGATTAATTTCTATCTTTGTTATTTTTTCTAAATCAACATAATAATACATTTGTAAAAGCTTAATTGCTTTCTCACTATAGTATCCTTCGTTTTGATAACAATCTTTGCAAATAAATCCTCCAGCTGTTGGACTTAAACTAATAATATTACTTGTTTTACCACAAACAGCACATCCTGTTACAATAGGACTAACTCCTAAAAAATCTAAATATTTAAGTTCTAGAATATTAGTAATTACATTGGGATTAAGACCAAGTTCTATTTTTTCTAAAGCACACGTAATCAAAGACAATAGATTATTGTTTTTAGATTGTCTTTCTACTTGTCTTGTTAAATCTAATAAATATGAAGCATAAATAACGTTTTCTAAATTCATAATTGTTTTATGATAATCATTTATTATATCTATACTGATTAAAGTAGATAATCCATTATCTTTGTAGTAAAAATGGAATGTTCCATAAATTAATTTCCTAGAACTACCCCTTAATTTACTTTTAAGATTTCGACAACCTTTAGACATAATTCCAATAAGGCCATATTCATTAGTTAAAACATTTAATATTTTACTAGAGTCACTATAGTTAGTCTCGCTTAGAACTAATCCCTTCACGTCTACTATTTTCATTAACTTCACTTTCCTTTATAGACTTTGCTAAAAGAAAATATCTAATATCTCCAGTTTTTTTAAACAAATCCCATATCAAAGTATAATTATCTTTCATTTTATCACCTATTAATATAGTGATTAAACAAATGATTTTTTATTCACTTTTTTCGTCTATTCCTAATTCTATTAAATATTTTTCTTTGTCTCGCCAGTTTTCTATTACTTTAACATATGTTTTTAAAAATACTCTTTTCCCTAGAAATTCTTCCATATCTGCTCTTGCTAATATACCAATTCTTTTTAACATATTTCCGTTTTTGCCAATAATTATTTTTTTTAAACTTTCTTTATCTACAACAATTAATACTTGTATTTGGACTAAATCATCATATTCCTCATAACTTTCTACATAACATGTTACACTATGTGGAATTTCTTGTTTGGTCAACATCATTATTTTTTCACGAACAAATTCTCCCATAATGAATTTAGTAGATACATTAGTAAGTTCACCATTAGTAAAAATTGCTTCATCTAGTGGTAAATATTTTTTTAATGTCATAATCAAATCATCTATAGCTTTCTTTTTTAAAGCAGATATAGGAATAATTTCGTCAAAATTATATAAATCTTTTGCTTCATTTATTACTTTAATTAGTTTTTCACTGCCAATTTTATCTATTTTATTTAAAATTAAAAATACTTTAGCTGTTTCATTTTCTTTAATTTTATTTAAAACAAACTTATCGCCTTTACCAAATCCGCTAGATGCATCAATTAATAACAATAAAATATCTGCATTATCTATATTTTGATATGTTTTTTTATTTAGCACACTGCCAAGTTTATTAATAGGTTTATGAATTCCTGGTGTGTCTATAAATACAATTTGTGAATCATTATCTTGATAAATTCCTTCTATAATATTTCTAGTTGTACCTGCTTTATCTGTTGTAATAGCAAGTTTCATATTTAATATTGCATTTAACAATGTACTTTTGCCTACATTTGGCCGTCCCATAATTGAAACTACTCCGCATTTCATTTAACCACTTCCTTATTTATTTAATTAAAGCATTTCTATAATTCTAGGAATAAATATTACTAAAGATATAATTGCACTAGTAATTGCAAGAACAAATTCTGCTGCTGATGCTGTATCTTTTGCTATTTTAGCTAGAGGATGAAATTCAGTAGTGACAAGATCAACAGTATTTTCAATAGCAGTATTAAGTAATTCTATAACTAGAGTTAATCCTATTATTGCTATTATTATTAACCATTGAGTTAATGATATTTTTAAAAAGAAACTTAATATTAATAGTATAATTGTGCATACCAAATGAATATAAACACTTTGTTCATTTTTGTAAACAACTTGTAAGCCATTCCAAGAGTTGTTAATACTTGAAATAATTCTTTTAAAGCCAAAACTTTTTCTGTTTCTATCGGTTGATTCCATATTCTTTTAAAACCTCCTCTTGTTTTGCAAACATTACTTTTTCTTCTTCCTTTGTTTCGTGATCATATCCTAACAAATGATAAATGCCATGGACAGCTAGAAAGCATATTTCTCTTTCTAGTGAATGGCCATATTCTTGAGATTGTTCTTTTGCTTTATCCAAACTAATATAAATATCTCCTAAAAGTCTAATTTGATTTGGCACTAAACATTGATTATCATCTTCTAATGCAAAACTTATAACGTCTGTAACTCTATCTATACCACGATATTCTTTATTTAATTTATGAATATAATTATTATCTACAAATATTATACTACAACTCGCATTTTTTATTTGTTCAATTTCAAAGGCTTTATTTATTACTTTTTGTATTATATCCTGATAAGATAAATTTTCTTTTGTTTCATTATATACAGCAACTTCATTCATGTAGTATTCCTCCGTTTCTTTCTAATGTTTAGATTATAGCACAAAAAAAGAGGCTTTTAAAGTAGTGTTATTAAGCCAACTAATAAAATAATTGATATTAAATTTAAAAACCACTCCGATTGTAAAACTTTAGGGCACATATTTCCTATTTTTAAAATAAGTGTATATACATAATGACCTAAAACTCCACCTAAAATATTTAATAAAATATCATCTATATCGAAAACTCTACCTATCATTAACTGCGTTGTTTCTATTGTTAAGGAAGCAATAGTTGTTAAAATAAATATTGGTAATAACTTTTTTTCTTTTAAAAAGTAGCTTGTAAAGAAACCATATGGTAAAAACATAATTATATTACCTAAAACATTTTTTAAAAATAGCCGACTTCCTACAGTATATCTAAGCATTTCTTTGAAAGGGATTAAATTGTTGCTAGAAAAATTATTGTTATCTTGAAATGTAACAACTTGAAACAAGCAAAGAATATAAATAATAAATGATAAAGAGATAAGTTCTTTATATAAACTAAATTCTTTTTTATTTTTTATAATATCTGTAGTTCTCAATGTTATAGCAACAACAACAGAAATTATTATCATTGGTAAACTAAATTCAAAAACATTGCCAATAGTTTTTCCTAAACTTGTAAACATTTCTCACTCACTACTTTCATTTTTTATCTTTTCATTTTCCTCTTCAATATTAAAGTCTTTTAATGAACTATACATAGTTATATCTTCTTCTACCTTAAAGAAAATATCTATATTTATTTTATCAGCATTTTCTTCTTTTTTCAAAACTTTTTCACCTAATATATTAATATCATCTCCTAATCTAGTTTTTAATTTTTCTATGGCTAGTGGTTTGATATTTTTTTCGTAGTTTTTACTAAAATCTATTTCTGTTATTTTTACCTCCTCTTTTTTAGTTAAATTAATACTTATTGGTAATAAAGGATTTTTATAGATATATTTTTTAGAATCTTTGGAATGAATATATTTATTAAAATCAGTTAAACTTAATTCATTATTTAAAAAACTTATTTCAATGACATTTTTAGTATTCCCTGTTTTTTGTTCTTCATGATAATTAATTGGCAAGCTAAGTGATACTTTGTACCAAATCTCTGCATACACCTTTCCTATTGCTCTTGTCTTACTTACAATATTATCATTATTTTTGATTAAACCACTTATTAAAATATCTCCTTCATTTACATAAGCATTTTTTTTAGTAACAATCTCCCCTTGTTCTGCCTCTATTCTTGTAATCAATCCTTTTTTCTTAGCAATTATATTTCTTGGTTCTGTTTCCTTTTCAATATCTTCTTTTATTCGTTTTATTATTTTTACTTCATAACTAATACCTTTTTCTTCAATTTCAATCCATTCTATAATATCTTTTTCTTTTTTTAAGATCTTATTTTCTATTTCTTCTTTTTTATTATAACTGATTTTAAAATTATATTTTTTAAGACCAAACTCTTCTAAATCTTCTAGTATTATTTCTCTTATTTTGCTATCGGTATCTATGACTTTAATAGAAAAAGTTATATTGGTCAGTAGATTAAAAAATAGTAATCCAATTATTAATATTATAACAAATAGTTTTCTGGTTTTAAGAAAATGAATTATATTAATTAAACCTTTTCTTTTAACAATTTCTATTTTATAAGTTGTTTTTATCTTTAAAATCTTATGGTAGTCTTCTTCTAACACTTCTATAACAAGAAGTTCTTTATTCCGTTTTACTATTTTAAAATTTATTTGCAATTTTGCTAATAGCATTATAAAAGTATCTAGTCTTTTTCCTACTATTTTTAATATATAGCTACTCATCTTTTATCTCCAAATTTATTAATGTTCCAGATATTAGCAACTCTTTATCAGCTAATTTGTTTAAAGAAAAATTATTACCTTCTAATATTAATTTTTTTGATGTTGTTTTTATAATTATTTTGTTAGTTCCTAATGTTATAATTTTATCATAATTAGTTATGTGGATATGTTTATCATAGATATCAATATGAAAATCAGCTGGATTCAAAAAATTTCTCAAATAGTTATAAACCATAAAACTTCACCTAATCTAGTTTATGTTAAAAGAAAGAAAAAAAGAAAAGAAACATTTAGTCTCTTTCCTTTCTTCTACGTTCGTTCTTACGTGCATTCTTAATGGCTTCTTTTTTTGCTTTTCTTCTTCTAACTCCTGGTTTGTCATATGCATCATGTTTTTTAGCTTCAGAAGGGACACCACTTCTTGCAAGTTTTTGTTTATACCTTTTAATAGCACTATCTAAATTTCCATTTTTTACAGGTACTTGTGTCATAACTACTATCCCTCCCTTCGCTTTTTTTCTACAACTGATTATAACACTCAAAGCCTTGGAAAGACAACATTTTTTTGCATTTTTTTCATTTTTTTATACATTTTTTTGTATTATTGTTCCTAAAATGAAACCAAAATTATAAAAAATTATAACTAAAAAATAATTTATTATACATATACTAGTTATTTTTATTATACTTTTTATTCTAAAGGGCATATGTTACCACTTCCTATTCTTCTAATCGATGAACCTAACTTACGTCCTGCTGATATTAATATTTCAATTAAATCTCCTATATATTTAATTGAAGTTGTTGTAAGTGTAAACCCACCTTTTATTTGTTTTAATTCTTGTTCTGTTAGTATTTTCATTCTTCACCTCCACAAGGTTCTGGATTGGCTATCCCACTTATTACTCCTACTAGAAATGAAATAAGTACTGATATACCAATACCTAATCCTATAGCAGAAATACTAGCGGCACCTCCTTTAATATTTTCCATTTCTTTTTTTGTTAGTTTTTTCATTTTGACCTCCAACTATCTATTATCAAACTAAATATTGTTTCTTTAGTTTTAGGTAATAAAAACGTTTTATCATCTTTCAATAATTTTATTTTATTTTTTAACTTTAATTTTAGTATAATTTTGTCATCATATCTACTAACTTCTTGTATGACATAATGATATTTTTTTGTATCATAATAGAAAAAATTATTTTCTTGAAAGCTTTTTAAATTTTTATTTTCAATTATAGTAATAATTTTCTTATTATATATTTCTATAATATTATACATATCATAAGTCCAAATCTTCATTGTTTTTAAAATATTAAAAAATATTATTATTAATATAGATAAAATAATAGATGAAATCATTAACAAATTTTTCTTTTTATATTTGTTCATGACATTTTCCTTTTTCTAAATAGAATATACGATTAAATAGATTTTTATTAGTTAAGCGATGAGAAATGTAAATAACTATCTTATCATTGTAGTAATTCAAAATATTCTCAAGTATTTCTTTTTCAAGCTTTATATCAACATCATTAAGACATTCATCAAATATATATATTTCACTTGGTTTAAATATTGCTTGAGCTAGATTGATTCTACTTTTTTCTCCTCTACTTATATTGGCACCATTTTCATCTAATATAGTATCAAGATTGTATTTCTTCTCTTTAAACATCTTATTTATTCCCGTAATTTTTAAAAGTAAATTTTGGTTAATTCTAGGTTTCCTCGATAAATATATATTTTCTTTTATATTAGCATTCATAAGCATTTCATTACTCGTAACATATGTAATTATATTTCTTAAATCCGCCAAATTATAATGAGTTACATCAATATTTCCTATTTTGATTTGACCAAAATTGATTGGTAAAAATCTTCCTATTAATTTTACAAGTGTACTTTTACCACTACCACTATTTCCATAAATAAAAATTTTATCTTTAGGGTTTATTTTAATATTTATATTGTTTAGGATAATTTTATCATTATATTTAAATGATAAATTAGAAATTATAATAGAAATATCTTTAGTATAATAATTATAATTTTGAAAAGGTAATAATATCTCTTTTTCATGATTAAATATTTCTTCCAATCTCTCTTTTATTTTTTTTATATTTTGATATTTCAAAATTATAATAACTAAATTTTCTACACTTTTTAAAGTCATATAAATAAAACCTTCCAACAATAAAAAAGTAGATAAAGTCATGCTTTGTTCAGTTATTAAGACAAAACCACTAAGACCTAAAATTAATAGATAAACTCCCCCTTCTAATAGATTTAAAACTTGTTTTATTATTTCACTATACTTAACTATATTATAATTTTTCTCTTCTAAACAATTTGTTACTTTTCTAATTTTTTGAAACATCAACTCTTCTAAATGCAACCCTTTTATTTTGTCATTGCTAACTATTACTTGCTGTAGTTTACTATTATACTTATCTTTAATATAATAATATTTTGATATTAAGACTCTACTTATTCTCTTTTGATAATAAATGAATAAAAATAGCGTTGCACTTCCAATTATAATTGTGATTGCTAAAAGATAAGACAATCTTAAAAAAAACATGTAAAGAAACATTAAAATTAAACTGTTACTAAAAAACATTATTATTGACGATAATAGCGAATTTGAAAAAGTAGAAATATCATTAAATAATGATATAATTATTCCTTTTTCTTTAGTTTGATAATATAAATTAGGAAGTGATAATAAATGTCTTGTTAATTTTATTTTTAAATAATAACTAAAAAGTTCTTCCATTTTTAGAAGTGAAAGTTGTATTAAATATGAAATTGTTGTTTTAAAAAATAGAAGGAAAGAAAAAGTAATTAATAGTATAACTAAATTGTAAATTGATTTTACTAATATGGCATTATTTAAAATTACTTTTAAAGAAAATAAATTTAAAAATTCTAAAATAGTACTAATTATTGTAAATATAAAAATGTATATAATACTAGATTTATTATTCTTTAATAATTTATACCACTCTTCTTTTATACTTTTTCTTTTAGTAAATTTTCTGACTCTTACTGTTTTTTTTATGAAAAGATAGTTACCTGTTGATATTTTTTCAAATTCATCTATTGTCATAGTTTTAGTTCCCATGCTTGGATCTTTAATAGTTAATTTTCTATCACTAATATTAGTAATAATTACATAATGATATAGTTTTTTACTTTTATTCAACGTTATATGTGCAATTAATGGGAGACTTGAATGATTGATTTCACTTATTTTTCCATTTTTTCCATAGCTATCGAATCCTAGTGATTTTGCAGCCAGCATTAAACCATACATTGAAGTGCCACTTTTTAAAGTCATACTAACTCTTTCTAGATAATCTTTAGTTGGATTGCAATTATAATATTGCATAATTGTTAAAAGACATACAATTCCACAATCATAAGTGCTTTCCTGAAAAACTAATTTTAGCCTTTTTATTATTATCACCTCCTACTATAATAATTAACAATAATCTTTTTTTTGCTCCAATATTTTATTTATCGGTTTTTTTGACAAATCTCTTAATATTTAAATGGCTGTAATAAAATAAAGACAAGGTGGTAGAGATGCAGGTTGGGAAAATTAGGGATTTAAGAGAAGATCACGATTTAAGGCAATTCGAAATTGCTAAAATTTTAGGTGTTAAAAGAACTACATATGCTATGTGGGAATTAGGTGATGTTAATTTTCCTATAGAACAATTAATTAAACTTGCTCAATATTTTCATACAAATATTGAATATATGTTAAATTTAACATCTGATAAACGTGAAGTTTTATATAATACCAAGTTAACTTCTACTTTTATTGGTAATCAGTTAAAAAAATATCGTCTTAAATTAGGCAAGACACAAAAAGAGTTTGCAAGCACTTTAAATATTCAGCAATCTAGTTATTCTTGCTATGAAGATGGAAAAACAAAAATACCCACTAATAAACTTGTTACATTATCGAAAACTTATCATATTTCTTTGAATTATATTTGTGGTGGTAAGAAAAAAGAAAATATAACAGTAAAATTATAAAAATCTATTGACTTTTTTTTCTTCTTTTCATATAATTGTAAATGTCAATTGATTTTGATGTTTGCAATTATAATCATGCGGATGTAGTTTAATGGTAGAACCTCAGCCTTCCAAGCTGACTACGGGAGTTCGATTCTCCTCATCCGCTCCATAGTGAAATGTGCTCGAACTTTTCGAGTTTTGATAAATAACTAATCTAGAAATGGATTAGTTTTTTTGTGTTTTATAAAACTATCCTACTTTAAAAAGAAAGGATGGAACTATGGTAAATATTATTAAAAAAGAAATTTCATTAGAAGAATCACTAAAAAAGAAAATTGAATTTATATGTGAATTTGCTAAAGTACAACCAACTATTATTAATGGTAGTATTAGAAAAATTGACAAGACGAACTTAACTTATATTGAGCCACATCGAATTATTATTAATAATATTACTTTTCTTGCTTTTAACTATT
>CALVRG010000062.1 GCA_944358505.1 uncultured Bacilli bacterium
CTTTCTCTTTTCTTATAATCTTTAATAGCAATATTTACAATATCATCTAGTAATTCAGTATAATCTTTTCCTTTAGGATCCCATAGATAGAATGCCAAGGACCCCGGAATTGAATTTATTTCATTAACATATACTTTTTTAGATTTAGTGTCAATTAACATGTCAATACGTGCATCTCCACTACTTCCAAGGGTTTTAAATGTTTTAATTGCTAAATCTTCTACTTCTTTTTTCATCTTATCAGTTAAATCTGCTGGTATTTTTCTATCAGCTGAAGCCATACCTTTTGATCCTTTTAACGGAGTCATTTTAGCACCTATCTTACCTTTTACTTTTCCACTACCGATATACTTTTCATCATATGTTAGAAAAGCACTTTTTGATAATACTTCTTCAATAACACTTACATCTTGATTATCAGAATTACCTAAAACAGATATATTTACTTCTTGTAAATTATTTATAACTTCTTCTACTACTATTTTACTATCATAATTAATTGCTTCTTCAATCGCTTTTATTAATTCTTTTTTATCTTTAGCTACACCAATACCTACACTACTTCCTGTAGTTGCTGGTTTTATAATTGCTGGATATTTTATCTTTTCTATATTCATTATAACTTCATCTGGATTATTTTTGTAATCAGTATCGTAGAACCATGTATATGTTGGAATTGGAATATCATTTGCTTTAAATATATCACGCATATATGCCTTATCTTGCGATACAGCAGCAGCATATACATTAGGTCCTGCATATGGAATACCAATAGTTTGAAAATATCCTTGTAAAACTCCATCTTCTACATTAGTCCCATGTGTAATTGGAAATACTACATCTACATCTGTAATAATCTTTTTAAAGAACCCTTTACTTTGAAGAACAAAAGCTCCATCCTTTTTATATAGTACTACATTTGTAGCATATTTTTTTATTAGTCCTAAATCTTGATAAACTTCTACATCCATTAACATATTTCCTGTGTACCATTGTCCATCTTTAGTTATATATATAGGAATAATGTCATATTTTTCTTGATTCATTTTGTTCATTGCTTGAATTGCTGAAATAATACTTACTTCATGTTCAACAGATTCACCGCCAAAAACAACACCTAATTTTATTTTCATATTATCTCCTCCTATTTTTCATTATATGTATCAGGTAAATCGTTTTCAAATAATGCATAAATATCCTTTTTTGTTTTTATACATCTTATAAAATTATATGCTTCTTTTACATCATTGTAAACAATCAGATTATCTAGGTTAAATTTAGTTTCCTTTAAACCTTCTTTGATAGGAAGTGTTCTTTTTTCACCAATTAATACTACATAATCTGCTTTAGCCATTGTTCCAATTTGTTTACCAAACTCTTTATTTAACTCTTTTTCTTTATCTCCTAGTTCAACCATACCTGGTGTTACTACTATTTTTAAACCTGGCATCATAGATAATACTTCCAAAGCAGATGCAGCTCCTAATGGATTAGAATTATATGCATCATCTATTTGATAAAAATATCCCATCTTTTTTAGTTCTAATCTATGTTCTATTGGTTTTACATTGCGAACAGCTTGTTGTAATTTGGTAATAGAAATACCAAATTCACGTCCTAAAGCAAGACCAGCTAGTATGTTATAAACATTATGTTTACCCAAAAGTTTAGTTTCAAATTCATAATTTTCTTTATCACCTTTAAATATAACATTAAAGGTTGTTCCAATATTTGAACATTTTATATTAATTGCACGAACATCTACATCATCTTCATCAATACCTACCCAAAGAATTTTACAATTATTTTTCAAGTTATAACTTACTTGCTTAGGATCATCTTTATTAAGTACACCTATACCATCAGATGGTAATGACTCAATAAGTTCAAATTTAGTTTTTTGAATATTTTCTTCGCTTCCAAAACTTTCTAAATGTGCTGTTCCTATTCTTGTTAAAATGCCATATTTAGGATGAACTAAATTACATAACTCATTTATTTCTCCTCTAACATATGCACCCATTTCAGCAATAAATATATCAGTAAATTTATCTAAATGATTATTAATTGTCATAATTAATCCATATGGAGTATTTAAGTTTTGTGGTGTTGGTAACGTTACATATTTAATATTTAAAATATCCGCTAAAATATTTTTACTACTAGTTTTACCATAACTACCAGTTACACCAATAACTTTTAAGTTAGGCATATTCCTTATTTTTTTAACAGCCATACTTTTAAAATGGTAGTATACACATTTTTCAAGAGTATATTTATTAATCAAATTAGCAAGAAAAATTATAAATGTATTTAAATATGAAAATAAAATAAAAATAAAAACTAGAAAGTGTACTATTGTTAAATTATTTTTATAAATAATGATTAAAATTATCGGAATTAAATACAATATAGTTATTGTTGCAATTAGTCTTTTTACTCTTGCTGTAATTACTAGTGGTTTTTTTATTTGTCCATTTTGCATATTAATTTTAAACTTAATTATATATGTTAAATATAAAATAATTGCAATGATATTTAAAATTAAACTTAAAGTTTTATTATTAATTAAGAATATATTTGTAATTGCTATAATTATAACTACTAATAGTTCAATAGAAAAAAAATTATTAATATTATTTAATATCCATTTAACATATCTATTATTTTCATTATATAAATTTTGTTGTAGCATATGTAAGCTTTTTTTAGACTTTATAATTATTGCTGCTATAGTTATTAAAATAATAATTATTTCTATCATACTATCCCTCCATAAAATTATTTATTATACATATAACTTGATTTAAGTTTTCAAGATATGCATAGTGAGTGCCTGGTAAAACTATAAGTGCTCCATCTTTTAATAATTTTTCTAGCAATTTCGCTTCTTCAACAGGTGCTGCTTCATCATATTCACCCCAAATTAATAACGTTGGTACAATTATTTTTTTTGCATATTCTGATAAATCTTCATTAACGGTTTTAACTAGTATATTTCTCATTTTTGGGCTAGCATTTTTATAATCTGTTGAACCAACATAGTTTTTAGCAAATTCAGCAACTTTTCTCATGCCTTTTAATGTTTTTGCTTTTTTTAATATTTTTTCTGTTAAAGTTAAGCCTTTTTTTGTTCTAACACAAGGTGAACCAAATAAAACTACCCTATCAACTTCATATATTGAAGCATAGCATATTGCTACTCTACCACCAAATGAATGTCCAATTAAAGTTGGCTTTTTTATTTTTAATTTTAAGACTAATTCATGCACAAGATTTGCATACTCTCTTACTCCCCAAACTTCTTCAGGTTCATCACTTTTACCATGTCCAGGAAAATCTAATATTGTTATATGATATTTATTTGATAGTGGATTACCTAGTGGTTGCATCATTTCAATGTTTTGTCCCCAACCATGTAATAAAATTATATCTTTACCACTTTTATTACCATATTGTATGTAATTTAGTTTGTTTAGGTTAATTTTTTCCATACTTCCTCCTAGATTTAGTATAGCATAAAAACAAAAAAGAGTCTTTATTTTTAGCTCTTTTTGTTATTTTTGTCAATATTATAATATTTATTTTTATCAATAAGTAATTATCCTATAATTCTTATCAAAATAAACTTAATTGATTAGAATCAGGTAGATTGTTAATTATTTCCATTTCTACCATTTTATCTATTAAAGTTTTTGAGACTTTACCTCTTTTTTGCAAATCCTCTTTGCTTAAGAAAGCTTGTTTATTACGTTCCTCTACTATTGTTTTAGCCACTGTAACACCAAGACCATCTATAGTTGAAAATGGTGGTATTAATGTGTTTTCATGATCTTCATCTAAAGTAAATCTAGTTGCATCACTTTTAGTTAATGAAATCGGTGCAAACTTTATGCCTCTAGCAGTTGCTTCTAAAGCAATATGAAGGGACTCTATAATATTGCTCTCTTTATTAGTTGCTTCAAATCCTTTAGCAAGTAAATCTTCATATCTTGTTTTAATGGCATTATAACCTTTTATCATTGTTTCAATATCAAAATCATCTACTCTTATCGAAAAGAATGCTGCATAATAGTATAATGGTTTATATACTTTAAACCATGCTATTCTAATTGCACTCATAACATAAGCACATGCATGAGCTTTTGGGAACATGTATTTTATTTTATGGCATGATTCTATATACCATTCAGGAACTTTTGCTTCTCTCATTTCTTCTACCATGCCTTTCCATGTTTCAGGGTCTTTGGTTGCTTTACCTTTTCTTACATGTTCCATGATTTTAAAGGCTCTAATAGGTTTCATACCCCAATTCATTAGGTTAACCATAATATCATCACGACATCCTATAACATCTTTAAAAGGTACTATATTATTACGTATTAGTTCACTTGCATTTCCTGCCCATACATCAGTACCATGTGATAATCCTGATATTTTAACAAGTTCAGCGAAAGTACTTGGTTTAGTTTCAACAAGCATATTAATAACAAATCTTGTGCCAAGTTCAGGTAATCCTAAAGTTCCTGTTGGACATAAAATATCTTCTTCCTTAACTCCCAAAGGCTTTGGACTAGATAATATTGAAAAAATATTTTTGTCATCCATTGGTAAAGTTGTAATATCAATTCCTGATAAGTCTTGTAACATTCGAAGTACTGTAGGATCATCATGCCCTAGAATATCTAGTTTTAAAACGTCTTGGTCAATGGCATGATAATCAAAGTGAGTTGTTCTCCAAAGAGATGTATTGTCATCAGCAGGATACTGGAATGGTGTGAAATCAAATACATCCATATATCCTGGTATTACAACAATTCCCCCTGGATGTTGTCCAGTTGTTCTTTTGACTCCAGTACACCCCTTAGCAAGTCTTTCTATTTCGGTGCTTCTTTTACCAATAATTCCATGTTCTTCAAAATAGCCTTTAACATACCCATATGCAGTTTTTTCTGCAACTGTACCAATCGTGCCAGCACGATATACATTATCGATACCAAATAATACTTTAGTATACTCATGTGCTTTCCACTGATATTCTCCAGAAAAGTTAAGATCAATATCAGGAACTTTATCAGCATTAAAACCTAAGAAAGTAGCAAATGGCATGTCTTGTCCCTCTTTACCTAATTGACTACCACATTTTGGACATATCTTATCTGGTAAATCATATCCTGATGGATAATCTTTACCATAAGGAATACCCTCTTCATTTATAAATTCTGAATATTTACATTTTTCATTACGACACAAATAATGAGCAGGCAATGGATTAACTTCAGTTATTCCCATCATAGTTGCAACAAATGATGAACCAACAGAACCACGTGAACCAACAATATAACCATCATCATTAGAATGTTTAACCAATTTTTGGGCAATTAAGTAAATAACATCAAAGCCTCCTCCGATTACTCCACCAAGATTCTTCTTTAAATTTTTCTCTAATTCATCTTCTTTTATATCAGGTTTTTCTATTTTTAAATTTTCTTTAATTACTTTCTTTACTTCGTCAAATCCTTTTAGTAGTGTTTCATGTAATAAAGAAAATAGTTTTTTCTTGAATTCTAAAGAGTCTATTGTAGAATCTTCTCTTTTTAATTTTGCATTTAATGCTTCATATATTCCGTCACCATATAATTCTTTACTTATTCTTTCCTCTATGTTATATGGAAGTGGGTTACCATACATACTACTTGCTTTTGTAAAAACCAACTCTGTGACTGTTTCAACACTTTTATCTATTCTTGGTGAAAAAGGAATACCACCTGTTTCAATAATTACTTCAATTATTTCGGTAGACTCAGCTATTTTTTTTGGATTATCAATAACAATTAGTTTTCTTGTCTTATCGTCCAAAAATGAAAAATCTTCTAACATTTCTTTTGTTGTTCTAAAATGATTGGATGGAATATTTTTTATTCCTCCTCTTGCTAAGGGATGTCGTCCTCCACCAGGTACTTTTTGGTTAACTATAATTTCTCTATAAATTTTATCTTCTCTTGTTAAATGATGCACATCACCAGTTGCTACAATTAATTTACCAGCTTCAATAGTTGTATCTATTATCTTCTTAATATTACTAATTAGTTCTCCTTCATTTGCAAAATCGCCTGTTTCAATCAAATGAGAATAACATTCAGGCGGTTGAACTTCAACATAATCATAAAATCTAATTATGTTAGATAATTCCTCTTCACTTTTACTACTGGCTTGTTTAAAGACTTCACTTTCATAGCATCCACTACCTATTAATAGCCCTTCTCTATATTTATTGATGATGCTTCTTGGAATACGAGGAGTTTTGTATAAATATGTAGTATTAGCAAAACTTATTATTTTAAAAAGATTTTTTAAGCCTTTTTTATTTAATGCTAAGATATTGATATGATTAGTATTACCATATTTATACATTTCATCTGTTGCAACTATTTTAGATAGTTCATCCATTGTTTCAATATTGCGGCTATCTAGTTTTTCTAACATTTTATAAAATACTAGAGCGGTACCTTCAGCATCGTAATCTCCTCTATGGTGTGATTCTTCATCCCACGGAATATTATATCTTTTAACAAGGGCAGAAAGGCTATGGCGAGCATAGTTATTATCTAGAGTTCTTGATAGTTCAAGAGTATCTATGACAGGATTTTTAAATTCACCTAAGTTATATTTTTTATATGCCATCTCCAAAAATGAGACATCAAACTTGGCATTATGCGCTACCATTGGATAATCAGAAAACCATTCAATAAATCTTTTAACAGCAGTTTCTTCATTATCTTTATCTTCTAACATCAAATCTGTTATATTGGTAATTTCTGTTATCTTAGCAGGAAGAGGCTTACCTGGATTTATAAGTTCATCATATCTCTCTAATATTTCACCATTTTTCATTTTTACAGCACCAATTTCTATAATAGAATCGGCACCACCAGCATTAAAACCTGTTGTTTCAAAATCAAAAACAACATAAGTTTGATCTAATAATTTATTATTATTAGGTCTAATCACTATGTCTACTTCATTATCAACCATTGTTAATTCTGTACCATATATTGCTTTAAACTTATCTTTTTCCTCTTTTCCTTTATTATAATCTCTAACTAGATTATAAACATGTGGAAAAGCTTGAACTCCATTATGATCTGTAATTGCAATAGCAGAATGTCCCCAAGCAATCGCTTGTTTTACTAATTTTACTTCATCTACCACTCCATCCATTTGACTCATCATTGTGTGAGTATGAAGCTCTATTCTCTTTTCTTCTTCTAAATCAACTATCTTATCTTCTTCATGTTCAATAGGCATAATATCTCTAGCGTTTAAAACAAGCTCGTCTTTGGAAAAATTATCTATTTTAGTATAGCCTTTTATCTTGTACCATTTTCCTACTTTTAATTCTTTACAAAGTCTTTGATAGTCATCATCATCATTAGAAAAAACCTTACAGGCAATACTGTCTGTTTCATCTGTTATTTTTAAGGTTAGAATTTTAAAATTACTTTTACTAGATTCAAAATATTCAATTCCAAATATATATCCTTCTACTGTTACATCATTATCTTCACCTAATAGTAAACTCATTTTGATAGAATCCGTAGTTATTACTTTACCTAAAACGCATTCTTCATCTCTTCCTTTGCTTCTTCTAAAATGTCTAGGCTCTTTGTCTTTTTCTTTTAATTCTTCTTTTTTATTTGTATTTGGAATACTAACATTAGTTAGATCTTTGTTTATTTCTTCCTCTATTTTGTCATCATTTCTTATAATAACAGGTATATACTCATCAAAACCAACCTCGTGATAAAGTTTATTAATATCATTTACTATTTCTTTGTATCTTTCCTCTTCTTTCTTATTAAAGGCAATAAACTTTAATATATTATCTTCATATTTTAAAGCATCTTTATAAAGATCTATTATTTTTATCTTTTCTTCTAACTTTAATAATGTTAAAAAATAAGTAAAATAATCTATAAGTTTACTATTATCTTTGTTTCTAACTGTAAAATTATATGTCAGATTTTCTGCAAATAAATTTTTATTTTCTATCATATTAGATAATATTTCTTTAGGTAAATATTCATCTATTGTAATTTTGACAATAACACTTCTGCTATTTTTATTAATTATTATTTTATCAAGAAAAGCATTTTTGAAAAAATCGTAATATTCATTGTGAAGATTAATGTTTTTTAAAAATAGATTTAACTTGTTGTCCATACTACTACCTCTACTAGATTATTTCTAATTCACTAATTTTTAAAATATAGCGTTGATTTTTAATACAAAAGTCAATAAATGTTTTTAAATCTACTGTTGCAAGTTGTCTTTCAAAAGTATATTTGTCAAGTTCAAATATAATTTTGTCTTTTAACATTCTATTTAATATTTCTTCTTTTGAATAGCCTAAATACATTAAAAAATAGGGATATAATTGTTTTTTTAAAAACTTCAAAGAATTATCACCACTTAAATACACACTCTTATTAAGTATTCGTGATGTAAGTTCATTATCAATTGCAAGCTCAATAATAGCATCTACTATATCTTTATATTCTATTTGGTATGTTGATAATTCTTTTCTTAATATATGTCCAATTATATTGATTATGGCAAGAGTATAATTCTCAGAATCTTTTCTATTTCCCCAAGTAATAGTATTAACTTTTCTTCCCTTAGGAATAGTCATTCCTATTACATCTAATTTGTTATCAACTACTAAAACATGATATAGTTTGATGTCAAATCTAATTATATCTTTTAAATTACTACTTATCTCCTTTTTTAATGCATCCCAAGTATGTAACAACTCTAAACGATACTTTTCTGTTTCAATCTTTACTTTTTGATACATATCGCTATTTTTGACCATATCAAAAATCTTATCGTCATCTGGTATATAATTCTTTGGATCTTTTAAAATATATTCTTCTTCTTTATATAATTCGTTATAACTATGACGATAGTTTTTCCATAACTTTTGTTTAAAACTCTGAACATTAGAAGAAATAGAGGCTTTAAACAATAAATTCCAAATTAATACATAATCATTTAAAGTAAAATTTAAATTCATTACTATTCCCCCTAACTTTTCTATTTCAAGTTTATCATAGTTTTATTAATATTAAAAGGATAAAGTAAATTTTATTTTATTCTATAAATAAAAGTAGATGTTTACTCTACTTTTATTATTATTAAAAATTAGTTATAACGTAATATACTCCAAATCCTACAGCAGTAATTAAAATTATAGAAAGTAAAAACTTAAGAAAACCTAGCAGTTTTGATGGCTTTACTTCTTCCTCTTCATCTGTTTCAAAGTCTTCAGCACTTAAATCAAGACTTTTTGTATAAAATGATTTATCTATTTCTTCTCCAAGCTCTTTTTCTTTTATTTTTTCAATTTTATTTGCATTATCATTCGTTTTAGTATCTTCGATTTTTGTAGCAATAGGCTTTAATACTTCTTCATTAACATTTGTAGCCATTAAGTCACTTAAAAGTCCATTTGATTCTGCATTATCTATTTCTTCTCTTAATTCTTTAGAGGTAATTGTATTAATTAATTTTTCTAATTCTTCTTCATTTTCAATAGGCTTGTGGCGAAGTTTTGTTTCTTCTTTAAATTTTTCTAATTCTTCTTCACTACTTTCTAATATGTTATACTTTTCATTCTTAAGTTTTCTTTTCTTTTCTAAATTATCTTTTTCCCTTACTTCTTTTGCTTCTTCTAAAACTTTATTGATATCATAGGTTTTATGACTATTATTGTAAATATAATTAAACTCATCTAATTCTTTTCTAACAAGTGGTTTTTCCATATTTAAATCATAATCTTTTATTTGGTGATAACCTTCTCTTGTACGATAATTCTTTTTAGCAGAATTTAATTCTACTGCATCAAGTTTAGATACATCGGTTAAAGTTGTATATTTTTCTAGTTTACCTAAATCATTATATAATTCTTGATTTTTCTCTGTTCTACTTCTATGGAGTTTTTTATTAAAATTATCATAACGTTCCATTCGCCCCATATAATCACCTACTTTACTATTAATTTAATAATACCATACTATTCAAAAAAATTAAAGTAGGCAAACAAAGAAAAATAAGATATAATATGAATGGAGGTATTAAAATGAAAGTTAAAGTTAATAAAGAGGCTTGTATTGGGTGTGGTGCTTGCGCTGCAATTTGTGATGAGTTTTTCGAAATTAATGATGACGGATTAAGTCAAATAAAAATTGATGAAGAAAATAAAGATTTAGACTTTGTATTTGTTAAAGAAGAATTGCAGGATGAAGTAAGGGATGCAATAGATTCTTGTCCTACAGGAGCAATTGAAGTTAATGAGGATTCTAATGCAAATAATTAAAATATAAATTATTTGCAAAATTAATAAAAGAGCAAATCATGCTCTTTTATTTTTATTTAAACTATATACAATTGCAACTTCTTTTGGAGTTAATCTGCGATATTCCCCGCTTTTTAATCCTTTAAGGTCAAAAATAAATTCACGTTCTCTTTTTAGTTTTAAGACAGGGAAGCCAACGCTTTCAAACATTTTTTTTATTTGATGATTACGACCTTCATGAATAGTAACTGAAAGCAGTGAAGTATTAGTTTTATAATCTGTTTTCCTTAATTTTACTTTAGCTTGTTCTGTTATTTTACCATCAATTATTACACCATTTTTTAGTGTGTTTATTGAATCTCCTTTAATAATTCCTTTAATTTTAACAATATAAGTTTTTTCAACTTCTTTTGAAGGATGCATTAAAATGTTAGCAAATTCACCATCGTTGGTAAGTAATAGTACACCAGTCGTATCATAGTCAAGTCTTCCCACAGGATATATTCTTTCTTTACAAGGAATTAAATCAATAACTGTTTTTCTCATCTTATCATCAGTTACACTTGTTATAATACCTCTTGGTTTATTTAGTAAATAGTAAACTTTATTTTCTTTAGAAATTTGTTTATCATCCACTTTGATTATGTCCTTATTTGTTACTTTAACCCCAAGTTCTTTTATAATTATTCCATTTACTTTTACTCTACCTTCTTTGATTAAATCTTCTGCTTTTCTTCTTGAGGCAATGCCAGAATTTGCTATTACTTTTTGTAATCTTTCCATTATATCACCATTTTTCTATATTTTTAAATCTTTTCCTTATTTAATTTCATATCTAAGAATTTTACTATTCCATCTTCATTGTTTGTCTTAGTGATACAGGTAGCTTGTTTTTTAACTTCATCTAAAGCATTTCCCATAGCTACACTTAACCCAACTTTTTTCATTACTTCTAAATCATTTAAGCCATCACCAAAATAAATCATCTCATCTAATTTAATATTTTCTATATTTCCTAATTTTTCTAAAGTGCTTGCTTTGTTTACATTTTTAGGATTTAAAACAAGCCATTTATTATCACTTCCTGAATCTTGCATTATAAAACAGTTAACATTTTTATATTTTGATTTTATTAGTTCATAATATGTATTAATATTATCTCTATCCTTAAAGAACATATTCATTCTAACAATTTGTTCATCTATTTCATCAAGATCATTAATATCTTTTATAAAATCATAATTACTATTTTGTTTCTTTATATATGTGTAATAAGTATTTTCAGTTATATAATCAATTTGAGTACAAAGTTGTTCAAATTCTTTTGTTATTTTCTGTATTTCATCAAATGCAATATATCCTATATAATTCATTGAATTAGTATCTACATTGTATATTGATGCTCCATTATTTAAAATAATATAGTTAAATATATCTAGTGGGACTGACTTTTTGGCACTATTTAATATTCTTGCTGTCACTCCAACAATTAAATAGCCTAAATCTTTATATAATTTTAACCTTTCTTTGGTTACCTTTGAGACATTTTTGTCATCATTTAACAAGGTACCATCAAAGTCCATGGCAATTAGTTTATAATTCATTATAAATTCCACCTATCATACTTGACATAACTGACTTTTTATTTTCAATTAATATTTTATATTAATTCAATTTTATTGTTCTTTGAAATTGAAAATATAATAATTATGTTATATATATTTTTTAACTTAATCAGTTCATAAAAACATTCTTTTTTTAATATAATTAATGTAATTGCAATATATAGTTAAAAAGGAGATATTTATACTACTTCTACTAATGAAAGTTTATTATCTTCATGTACAAAAGTAAGTGTAGCAGTAGTAGGATAACCCATATCTTCTATGTACTCTATTGAAACTTCTACTTGATAAGCACTTTCATCTGTATAGTTTGTGCCTATTGTATATTCAATATTTTCTATATTATCTATACTTACATTTTTTACTTCTGGAAGATCTTGATTTCTAGTTCCATAAATATCATTTTCTACATATTTGTAAACTGTATCCTCAGATTTTTCTAAAAAGTTTGTTTTTGCATCTGTATGTACAAAATCAATTCCACCTACATCGGTATTAGCAAGTTTGTCATCTAAAGTATAAAAATCTAAAATAAACATTTTACTTATTTGTTTTAAATAAGCTTTCTCATCAACTTTTTTTTCACTTAAAATGTCTTTTAGCTCTTGAAACATCTTCTTGTATTTATCGTTTCTTGTAGATTTTAACGTATAACCATATTTTTTTATTTCATTTTCTACAGTAGATTTTTTTATTGGTTTTGGTTTAAAACTTTCATATCCTAAAAAACCTAATCCTACAATTATTAGTATTATTCCTACTATCAATATTCTTTTTACACTTTTCTTTAATCTCATTATTCTGCTCCCCTCTAATTCTTTTTAGATACAGTTTCTTCACTATTTGGATTAAATAAATCAAATACAATTGCTTTGTTGGATACATCAAGTAATTTTTCTGTATATTCATTATTTTTACTTATATAGTCATCTTCTATTATTTCGTCTTTTAATAATTTGTATTCACCTTTTTGACTATTGTAATACATTTTATCTGTTATCCAATTTCCATTAGGAAATACAACAATATTGTTTTCTTTAGTTTCAAAAATATCATGGCCTAAAGCATATTTGTTATAAAATCCTAACATATTTCCTATTGTAGGCATTACATCGTACATTCCCATTGTATAATTAACTTCACCTTTTACTTTTCCGTCTTTAGTCCAAATTAAAAGTGGTACTTTACGATCTAATTCGTAATCAAAACTATCATACTCTTCATATGTTGGATCATCTTTGTCTTTAATATCATCAGTAACAGGATCATAATTATTCATTAAATTATATTCGTTTTTAGGAAGTCTAGCATCATGATCACCATAAAGAATTACAACAGTGTTATCTAATAATCCTTCTTCATTCATTTTAGTAAAAAATTCACCCAAAGCTTCATCAGCATAATGAACTGATTTAAAGTAATTTCCTAATTTAGTACCTTCCAAATATGGTGCTTCTATTTCGCTAGTCGTGCCGTCTTCATTAGTTATAGTCGTCTTCATAGTGACTGCAAAATCACCATATTTTTCAGTGTCAGAGAAAGGAGTATGATTAGTTAATGTTATTAATAACCCATAAAACTTTTCGTGTTCTTGACTAATTTTTTTTATTTTTTCAATTGATTGAGCAAAGAACTCTTTGTCTGATAGTCCTAATCCAATGATATTTTCATCTATGACATCATAATTTTCTTTACTATAAAATTTATCATATCCTAATGATTCATGCATTGCACGTCTATTCCAAAAATCAGCATTGTTTGCATGCATGCTAAATGTGTAGTAACCTTTTTCTTTCATTAATGATGGCGTTGCAATATAAGTCCTATCAAAATAGCTTACAAAAGCAGTACCATTTTGAGTTGGCATTAAACTAGTATTAAACGTTAACTCTGTATCGCTACTAGTGCCAACACTAACTTGTGAATAAAAGTTTGAAAAATATAATCCCTCTTTTATTAATTTATTTAAATTAGGTGTCACTTCTTCACCATTAAATGTTCTATTAAGCGCAATATCTTGCATAGACTCAGCATGAATTACAATTACATTTCTACCTTCAAAAATATTAGTGTATTCATTATTGTAATCTTGTTCCTCATTGCGATCTTTATAGTATTCATTAAATTCTTTTTTTGCATCATCATAACCAAACATTGCCGAAATTTTTGGTTGAATACTTGCAACTATATCATTTCCTTGATACAAGTATATACCAAATTTCATAACTATGTATTCACGATTCCATTGTTTAACAAACCTACTTATTTCTAGGCTTGACAGCATTACCATAAACACTATTAAAATTATCGTTCCAGTTATAATTGAATTTTTAAACTTTTTCAAACGTATAGTTTTACTATATTTTTTGTATTTATTATTTTTAACAAGCCTATGATAATAGTAGATAAAAAAGACTAAAGGAAAAATGTATACTAAATCTTTTATTTGTATAACATTTTCAACAACTGCATCTCCTACTTCTCCAATGTATTGAGTTAAGCTTAGCATAGAAACACTGGCAAAAGAGGTATAGAAAGTATAATATGCTGAATTAATAGTACAAATTACAGTAAAAATAGTAGCCCAAATTAAAAGATAGATATATCTTTTTTTTCCTTTAAACAAATATGAAAATGAACCTATTATAGTTACAACAGCAATATCTGCTATAATAGTTTTAAATGATAAATAATTTTCCAAAGTTGGAATAGTAAAAAATCTAAGCAATGTAGAGTTTAACACGCAAGCTATAACATAAACTATAAATAAGCGATTTTCTTTTATACTTTTGCTTATTAGCTTTTCATTTTTTATTCTTTTTATAAAATTTAGCAATTTATCTTTAACTTTTACTATTTTTTTCTTCATAATTCCCTCACTTCCTAGTTATTATACCATTTAATTATTCATTTTTCAATTTTTCGTTCTTGATATAATAAAAATGAAAGATTATTTTGTATACTACTAGGAAAAGAAAGATAATTTGACTTGATAAAACTATTACAAACATATTATCATTCTTATATATGTTAACAGTATCAATCAAACTAATATTTTTTAAAATAGCAAGTGAAATAAAATTTGTGAATAAATAAATATGAATAAGTGTAAATACATAAGTAATTATTTTGTTTAATTTTAAATTGTTTTTCTTAAAAATATTATAGATTAACAAACTTAACGATACTATAGCGGTTAATATATAAAATATAATATTAGGAAAATAAAAACAACGCATTATAGTTTTTATGATTTCATTCAATACACTTACCATATCTTCATAAAAATAAAATACTAATAAGGAGAAGAAAAAAATAATAAGGGCTGATAGTGCTATTTTTACTTTTTTATTTTTCCTTCGTTCATTATATATTAAAAATATAAATAGAAGAATAAAGATTAATAATATTTCAATCGTTAAATATGATTGAAATGGCATTTTTAAAATTGTTAGAATCTTTTCTATTAAATTTAAATCCATATTTACTCACCTTTTTATTCTTATATTTCTTCAAAAATATATATTGTTTGATTATAATCATCATTATGTGTACATGTAATCAGAGTTAATGTCTTTATATTTTTATTACGATAAATTGCTACTGTTCCAGTTTTTGCTTGATTATATATATTTGTTAAACGGTATCTATAGGTATTAGCATTATAACTAACACTTGCTTCATCACCTATTTCGAGTTTATATAATTTATCAAAAAATGATATATAAGCATTTCCAGAATGTGCCATTAAAATAAAATTTCCCATTGGTACGTCAGGATAGTCCGCTTCATTTGCTATAGCTATATTGTATTCTATGCTATTATATTTTGATTCTTTTGAAACAAATCCCTTTTTTAAATTTATTTTAGGTATTGATAATTGTCCAATATACGAATAACTAACTTTTTTGTCTTCTTCCTCTTTTGGTTCTTCTGCTTCTTCAATTACTGTTAAATTTTCTGTATTTACATTATTAATAGTTGTGTTATCTTTATTTATATTTGCTTCGAAAATATCAAGCCTCATTTCTTCAAAAACTTCACCTTTTAGTTTTTTTAAAGGGAGACTGATTAATACTAATATTCCTATTATAAGGAAGAAAAAGCCAACTTTAAAGAGTTGGCTTTTTATGTTTTTACTTTTTCTTTGCATTATTAGGTCTTTTAGCCACAACTATTAAGACAATACCTGCTATTATAATTAACGAACCAATTCCATACACTAAATATGAATTCATATTTGTATCTGGTGTTGGAATTGTTGGTGCTTCCAAATCTATAGTTATTGGAGCACTTGGTTTTTCAATAAGACCAAGCAATGCTCTTTGTAGTGTTACTCCTGAGTGATCAGATGGATTAGGATTGTAAACATACGCATCATAATAGTTACTGAAATTTCCTATAACCGTAACAGTTGCTTTAAATTTTTCGTTTTGAACTTCAGATAGTGGCACTCTTAATTTAAAGCTTTGATTTGCACTAATATTATTAGAACTAATTGGATTACCATTCTCATCAACTATTTCAATATTATCGATGTTACCATTAATTTGAATTGAATAACTTTCAAAATTAGTATTTGTACTACTCGCTTTTATTAAACTTGTTTCTAAATAATCATTATTAACTGTGTAAGTAATATTTGTAACATCTATGCTAATATCTTGACTACCAATTTCATCATTATAATTATTTTGATTAGCTACAGCACCTTCTACTAGATTAACAACATATTGTCCATAAATTTGGTCTGCTTTAATAGTTGCTTTATCTGCAGCTGATAAATTATTATAAAATTTATAATTTCCATATTCATCGTATTTATTATCTTCACTATTTGTTGCTGTACCTAAATCATATGATGTATAGTTTTTATCATCTGAAAATCCATTTGCTCTATCTAAATACCACCAAACAGCAAGTTGGGTAATATAATAGTCTTTAGCACCATCACCAGTTATAGTGTCATTCTGTAAAATATAAATTAATCCATTATAGCTAGTACTTCTTCCAGTTTCTTCTAAACTAAAATTAGATTTAACAGAATTACCTTTTTCATATAAGTGGGCAAGCTCAGGCTTTTCTTGTGTAGCTCCTATCATGCCAAGACGATGATCCATACAGTAAATATAACTCAATCTATCATTTCCACTTGTACCATAAAACTCTTTTGGTAGAGAAATGTCTCCTATTAAAGCTTGCTGCTCTGTTGTCTCACCAGAATAAAAGCTATCTGGAAGTTGTGTTAAAAATCCTGCTGCATAACTTTCATCTGGATTAATAAAGATACCTATAACTATTAAAACTGCAATTAAACCGCAAGCAACTATACCAATTTTCTTTACATCATTCATTGCTTTATCCATTTTATCTTGATTTCTTTTTTCTCTACTTCTTTTTATTTGTGCTTTCTGATTCATTTTTGCACTCATATTATCACCTTACCTTATTAAGAGTATAGCAAATATGTTTTTTTTTTTCAAGAAATTTCAAATATTCTTTCAATATTGAATCTAGTGTTTTCTTTTTTTGTATATATAATAGCTATTACATCTCCTTCTTTTATTTTTTCCCCTATTTCCTTTTTTATAATTATTCCAGCATTATAGTCAATAGTATCTTCTTTACTTTTTCTACCCGCTCCCAAGCTTTCACTTAATTTTGCTATATTTAGGGCATCTATGTTTTTTAAGATTCCATCTTTATTAGCCTTTATATTATAAACTTTTGCTTCTATAGACAATCCATTTATATTTCCATGTTGATATTTAATTAATTCTAAAAATTTATTTAAAGCTTTACCATTTTCTAGATTTGTTATAGCTTCTTTTTTTGCTTCACTTTCTGTTATTCCTTTTCCCAGTGATATCATTTTGCTAGCAAGTTCTAATGATAAGTCTAATAAACTACCCTTCTCATTTCCTTTTAATACCTCCAATGCTTCTAATACTTCCAATTTATTGCCTATATTGTGTCCTAGTGGATTATTCATATTGGATATAATAGTTTTTACTTCTTTTTGATAGTATGTGCCTATTTTAATTAATAGATTTGCTAAACGATTTGCTTCTTCGTTGTTTTTTATTAATGCACCTCGCCCTACTTTAATATCTATAACTATTTTATCAGCACCACCAGCTATTTTTTTACTCATAATACTACTTGCAATTAAAGGAATAGAATTAGTAGTAGCAGTTACATCACGAAGTGCATATACTTTTTTATCTAGAGGTGTAATATCTTTAGTTTGACTAGTTATAACTATACCTATTTCTTTAGCCTGTTTTTTTATTTCTTCATCAGTTAAAGCAGTTTTAAATCCTTCAATAGATTCTAATTTGTCAATGGTTCCTCCAGTATAGCCTAATGATCTACCACTCATTTTAATAACAGGAACACCTGTACTAGCTACTAATGGGGCTACTATTAAAGTCGTTTTATCACCTACACCGCCAGTTGAGTGTTTATCTACTTTTATTTTATCAATAAAGCTTAAATCTAAAGATGCTCCACTTTTTATAAATATATCTGTTAAAGCAAATATTTCACTATCACTCATATCGTTAATACGTATTGCCATTAAGAATGCACTCATTTGATAGTCTTTTACTTCATCTTTTAAATATCCTATAAAAATTGTTTCTAATTCTTCTTTTGATAATTCATAATTATTTGCTTTTTTATTAATTATATCTAGTATCATGTTTCTCACCTATTTTAATAATAATTAAAAGACAATTAAATTACAAGCGTATTAACATTATTTTACAAAAACAACAATTGATTGTTAATTATTGTTTGTAGTATTTATTTATCTATGTTTTTAATGTCATCTTTCTTTTTAGAAGATAAAAATGTTACTTTCTCTGCTACTACTTCCAAAAAGTATCTTGATCCTTCTTCTGTTTTAATAACATTACTTTGAAGTCTTCCTTTGATTCCGACTATGTCACCTACTTTGCAATATTCTTTTGTTATTTTAGCTTTTTCTTCCCAAAGTGTACAATTTATAAAATCAGTTTCATAAATTCCATCAATATTTTTAAATGAACGTGGAATAGCTAAAGAAAGTGTTCCTACTTTTTTGCCAGTTTCTGTTTCTTTAATAGCAATCTCTTTGGTTAGCCGTCCTACTAAAATTAAACTATTTAACATTTATTTCCTCCTTTCGCCATTAAGGTAACATAACTTAAAAATATGTGCAAAAATAAAAAACTAGCAATCAATTAAAGTTTGGTGCTAGCTTTTTAATTTTTTTATACCACTTTCAATAATATGTTATAGTTTTTTTACTGAATTTATAAAATTATAAGTTTTTTTTCAAAAGTCTATTTAACTCTACTGCATACTCCATAGGAAGTTCTTTTCTAAATTCTTCTAAAAATCCTAATACAATCAGTTCTTCGCATTTATCTTTAGGTATTCCTTTGCTATTTAAATAAAATATATTGGCATCATTTATTTTAGATACTGTTGCTTCATGTTCAATTGTACTAGTATTATTAGAAACTATATTGGTAGGTAATGTATCACTAATACTATCTTTATCTAGTATTAGAGTATCACATTTTATCATCGAATATGAATTAGTAGCAGCCTCTTTTATTTTTACATCACCACGATAAGTTGAAACTCCTCCATTTCGTGCAATGCTTTTGGAAATTATTTTACTATTTGTATTTTTGCCAATATGTATCATTCTTGCTCCGGTGTCTTGTAATTGACTTTTTGTTGCCACACTAATAGTTATACAAGTTCCTTTAGAGTTATCTCCTTTTAGGATACAACAAGGATATTTCATTGTTAATTTACTACCAATGTTTCCATCTATCCATTCCATACAGCCACTTTCTTCAACTAAAGCGCGTTTAGTAACTAAATTATACACATTATAAGCCCAATTTTGAATAGTTGTATAACGACACTTACTCCTTTTGCCAACATAAATTTCTACAACAGCGGCATGAAGTGCAGATGTCGCATATGTTGGGGCTGTACACCCTTCGATGTAATGAAGTTCACTATCATCATCAACAATTATTAATGTTCTTTCAAATTGTCCCATGCCTTTGCTATTAATTCGAAAATAACTTTGCAATGGCCTATCTAATTTAGTATGTGGTGGAATATAAATAAAGCTACCTCCAGAAAAAACAGAACTATTTAATGCTGCGTATAAGTTATCGGTATTACTTACAATTTTACCAAAGTATTTTTTTACTAATTCAGGATACACTTTGATGGCATTATCAATGGATGTAAATATAACTTTTTTATCAGTTAATTCTTTAATCATACTATGATATATTACTTCGCTTTCATATTGAACGCCCATACCACCCATATATTGTTCACTTTCTAAAACCCCTAGAGAATCTAATTCATTTTTTATTGGTTTTAAAACTTTATTCCAATCATCAGTTAAATCATCAGTATTTGATTTGTAATAAATAATATCGTCAAAATTTAAATTAAATTTTGGACCAAAAGGAAGATCCTTACTCATATTTTTAAAATTTTCATATGATTTTAAACGATAATTTTTTATCCATTCTTTTTCTTTTTTATGTTCTGATATCTTTATAATATTATCCTTAGTTAGTCCTTTGATTTCCAAGTTTTATTCCTCCTCTAGTTGTTTTAAAATTTTTTTAATTGTATCAACAGGTAAAAGAGCACAGTGTTTTCTATTAGGTTGCATATAAATATTATCATAGGCCATTAACTCCCCTAATAGTTCTTCGTCATATTCCTTTTCATTAATCAGATTTTCATAATTACTAATTAATTTTTTAACATATTCTACTCTTTTATCTATGATTTTTCTTAAGAAGATGGAAGTAGCTGAAGTTGAGATAGCACAGGCTTCACCATCAAAGTTAGCATCTTTGATAATACCATTTTCTATTTTTAGTTGTATATCAATATTATCAATACAAGATTCATTATTAGTATTAGCTTTATAATATCCATCATCATTTTTTAAGCCTTTATGATAAGGATTTTGATAATTATCTATTATTATCTCTCTTTTAAGTTCACCATCCATAAGATTATCCTTTCTATAGTATTACCTTAAATAAATCATCACTTTTATTAAGTACTTCTACTAATTTATCTATTTCTTCTTTAGTATTATAGAAGTATAAACTTAAACGACAAGTATTTTTTATATTAATTTCATCTTTTAAGATTTTAGCACAATGATTCCCAGCTCTTACGCAAATGTTATATTCATCTAAATAAATAGCAGTATCTTGACTAAATATTCCTTCAATATTAAATGCTAACACTCCGCTATCTGTGCTTTTATTATATAATACTATTTTATCTATTTTTTCTAGCTTAGATACTAGATACTTCTTTAACTCTTTTTCGTAATTATAAATTTTATCCATACCTATTTTTTCTAGGTAGTCAATTGCTTTTCCTAATCCTATTACTTCAGCAATAGGCGGTGTTCCTGCTTCTAATCGTGTAGGAATGCTTTTATATTCTACTTCTCCTGTTACTTCAAAATATTGATTCATTCCTCCACCAAATTCAAGTGGTTTCATTTGTTCTAAATACTTTTTTTTGCCGTATAAAACACCTAGTCCTGTAGGCCCTAGCATTTTATGTGCTGAAAATACTAAAAAATCAATATTGTCAAGAGCAACATTTGTTTTCATGTGTGGAACACTTTGAGCTCCATCTACGACTAATATAATGTTATTATTATGAGCAACTTCACTTATTTCTTTAATATTTCTAACATCGCCTACAACATTCGTAATAGCAGCTATTGCAATTACTTTTGTGTTTTTTGTTATTGTTTTTTCTAAAGATTCAATTGTAAGTTCATGATTTTTATTTAAAGGAATATATTTTATCTTTATATTTTTTATTTTAGCTAATTCTATCCATGGTATAACATTTGAAGCATGTTCACTTTTAGTAAGTAAAACTTCATCACCGTCTTTTAAATAATTCTTCATAAACCCAAAGACTATTTTATTTAACGAATCTGTAGCACCACTAGTAAAAACTATTTCAGTAGCATTATTAGCACCAATAAATTTTGCTACTTTATTTCGTACTTCTTCATATTCATTACTTGCTTTTAAAGAAATTTTATAGTCTCCTCTATGAATATTTGCACCATAATTATAGTAATAATCATTCATAGCTTCTATTACACATTTTGGTTTTAAAGTAGTTGCACTATTGTCAAAATATATTAAATTATTATTTAATATAGGAAAATCTTCGCGATTAATAATAATCACCTCCTCATTACTTTATTTAAAAGTTTCTCAAGTATTATCTCATAATCTTTAGGTAAATCTTTCATTTTCATAAAGCCATTTAATAAAAGCTTAAAAGCTTCTTTTCTATTTATTCCTTTAGTCTCTAAATAGAATAATATTTTCTCATCAAAAGGTCCAGTATATGCTGAATGATTAGCGACGCAATCAAATTCATCTATATAAAGATTTGGTCTTATTAAGCTTTTTCCATCATCTAAATTAATAATTCTACTAGATTGTGTACAATATGAATCTGTCATTCCTTTTCTTATGTAACCATTAATTATAAATTTTAAATCTCCTGATTTATAACTGATTCCATGGCTTATTATATTACTTTTTGTTTTTTTATTTTTATGTGTAACATTTATGGTATTAACTATGTTCTTATCTGTAATAGCCATATTATAAAAATCTACTTTTGATTTATTTAGAATATTAATATCAATATTAATATTTTTAGTAGTAATATTATAAATAGTGGTAGATTTAAAAATGTTAATGCTTACTTTTACATCTTTTTTAGTTACTATATATATTTTTATATCCTCTTCTTTAACATTAATAGTAATATCTTTATCTAAGTTTAATTTATAAATGCCCTTCTTATCATAATTAATAATGCTATCTAGTAATATATTATTCATTAGTTTCACTCTCTTTTATTTCATTTACCCTACTATATCCTATTTTTTCTATCTCTTTAGCTAAATCTATATCGCCTGTTTTAATAATTTTGCCATCTTCCATTTGATGAACATAGTTTGGTTTAATTAGATCTAGAATTCTACTATAATGAGTAATAATTAAAACGCTTGTATTTTTATTTTCATTTAAATATTTATTGATATTATTGGCTACTACTTTTAAACTATCCACATCTAATCCACTATCTAACTCATCTAAAATTATAAAGCTTGGCTTTAAAATCTTAAGTCCTAAGACTTCGTTTTTCTTTCTTTCACCGCCTGATAATCCTTTATTAATAGATTGGTGCATTATATCAGAAGGTAGTTTTAATGACTCTAATTCATTTTTCATTTTTGTGATAAAGGTGTATAAATTAGTATTATTATCATTTCTTTCATTTAATGCTGTTCTTAAGCATTCACTATTGCTGACTCCTTCTATAATTGCTGGGTCTTGCATTAAAAGGTATATACCATTTCTTGCAATTTCATCTGTTAATAAACCATTTATAGTTTGATCTTTATATTTAATTGTTCCACTCGTTATTATATAATCAGGATGTGCCATTATGACTTTTGACAAGGTGCTTTTTCCTACTCCATTTGGTCCCATGATAGCATGTATTTCTCCAGGTTTAATAGTTAAAGAAAAATCTTTTAAAATTTCTTTTCCTGAATCTTTTGTCTTAACATTTATTTTATCTATTATAAACATATAATCACCCTTTCTAATTGTATGATGAATACTAATATTAATTTGTCAATATATGGGCAAAAGTACAGGTATAGTATAACATATATTTGCTTATATTTAAAGGCTTTGATAAAATTATATAAAGGATGGTGGGAGTGTTTATGAAAGTAAATGGTCTTCTTTTAGGGCAAGCATTATTATTTGGGATAATTATAGTTTTCGGCGGTATCATTATAGCAAGAGAAAAAATTCCTTATTTAGATTCCAAAAGCGAAAAGAAAAAAATTAATGTTTATTTTCAAGATAACTTTAATAATTTAGAGGTTAATAAAGGTGAATTTAAATATAATAGGAATAATAATAGTTATAGTATTACTTATTATGATAAAAATTATGAAAAATTAAACTTTACTATTACTTCTAAAAATAATAGAATTAGTGATAATTATAAAGAAAATTTTGTAAAAGGAAAGGAAGTGATAGAGTACTCTTCTTCCTTGGTATTAACTAAATATAATGAAGTGTTTAAAGATACTAATTATAAAAATATTGAGATTTTTTTTAATGATTTAAACGAATATAATGATGCTGAAAAAATAGATATTCTAGAAAATAATATTTATAATACTCTTTATTATGGTATTAGCTGCGATGTTAAAGTAGATAATCTAGATACTATTTATCTTAATTATTTAATTAACAATTTTATTTATATTGCTAAAAATAATAATCTTATTGCAAATAGTTATAGCTTTACTTTTAATAATAATGGTATAATTAAGATAGCAAATGTTTTAGAAGGAGGAGAAATTATTTATGAGTGATTGTTTATTTTGTAAAATAATTAAAGGAGATATTCCATCGTATACTGTTTATGAAGATGATCTTATTAAAGCTTTTTTGGATGTTAATCCGAATAGTAATGGTCATATATTAGTTATTCCTAAAGATCATTACGAGAATTTGTTTGATACTCCTGATGAAGTTATTTTAGAAATGGTTAGACGGATTAAAACTATTCTTTATCCCCTATTAAAAGAGAAACTTAATATTGCTGGACTTACTATTTGCCAAAATAATTATTATGGTCAAGATGTTAAACATTATCATATTCATTTAATTCCAAGATATAATAATGATGCTTTTAAATGTAATTTTGATAAAGAACAAATCAGTGATATTAAGAAAGTTTTTGATAAGTTAAAAAATGAATAAAGTTTAAAAGCTTTATTCATTTTTATTACGTATTATTTCTAAAAACTACAAATAATAAACAAAATCAATTCCTAATTATTATAATATATTTTTTTAATATTATTTTATGAAAAAATTATATGCAAAATCAATGCTAATTAATATTACTAGAATTACCGTTATAAAATGCGGTATCTTTTTTATAAATTTGTCAGTTTGTGGTTTTATTAAATAAAGAAATATCATACATGCTATACCCCAAATAAGACTAACTTCTAAACAAATATACTTGCCAAAGTTAAATACCATATTAGTATAATTCCAAAAACTTCTATGAAAAACAAATTCTGTTATATATCCTCCGGATAATTCTAATAATGTTAATATTATAGTAACTGTTAAAAATAGAATAATTATTTTCAGTGGTCTATTCAGTTTTAATCTATTAAAGATTAATCTTGTAAAAAAAATCATTATAATTATACCAAATCCATATATAGGAATCCATGGTCCAGAAAAAGGGTTATTTGTAAAATCTCCTTTTACAATAAGATGCAAAATATTTTCATAAACAAAACCTATTATTGAAAACAAAACAAAGTTATTTAAGTAATAGTACATATAATATTCACCTAATATTATTATTGACTTTTTAAGGTGATTATTATTCAAAATATATAAAAAGAAACTCTCGTTTCTTTAGAGTTTCTATTAATAAGTTAAAGCAGAACCTAAGATAATAGCTAATAAAATATATAAAACGATAATAATAATATAACTATTTCTTGGTCTTGTTGAACAACATGTAGTTGTTACTGTTTGATTATTAGAACAAGACATTTTTACACCTCCTTATAATATTTTAGAATACTGCACCTATAATTATAACTAGTAAAATGAATAGTACTAATACTATAGCACTGTTTGAATTGCAATTACCCATAACTTAATCCTCCTTTTTTCTAGTGTTCACATTATTCTATGGCAAAAGGTAAAAAAGTGTGATAATTTTACTTTATTTTATTTGCAAGTTAAGTAAGTTAATGGTATTATATTTATTGAATTATAATGTTAGGAGGAAATTATGCAAAAGATGAAATTAACTAAATTAGCAGTTGGTTCTTTGGCAGTTTGTCTTTTAGTTACAGGATGTGGTAGTAATGCTGCTTTAAAAAACAATCACACCGTTGTAAAAACTGATGAAGGAAAAATTACAGCCGACACTTTATATGAGAGTTTAAGAGATAAGTATGGTATTAGTGTTCTTATTGATATGATTGACCATCAATTATTTGATGAAAAATATGAAACTGATGATACTGAGAAGGAAACTATTGATTCACAAATTGAACAAATGAAATCTCAATATAATAATGATGAGGAAGCTTTTAATGCTGCTATTACTCAATATTTAGGGGTAGAAGATGAAGATGAATTGCGAGATATGTTATCTTTAGAGTATAAAAGAAATCTTGCTATTGAGGATTATGTGAAAGAAAGTATAGCAGATGATGAAATACAAAAATATTATGATGATGAAATTATTGGTGATGTAAAAGTTAGACACATTTTAATTAAACCAGATACTAATGATGATATGTCAACAGAAGAAAAAACAGAAGCTGAAGAAAAAGCTAAAAAAGAAGCTGAAGACTTAATTAAAAAATTAGATGATGGTGAAGATTTTGAAGAACTTGCTAAAAAATATAGTGATGATACTGGTAGTGCTAGCGATGGTGGATTAATCGATTACTTTAATAAAGATGATAATATGGATGAAGCTTTCTTAAATGCTTCCATTGAGCTTGATAAAGGGAAGTATACAGAAGAACCTGTTCAATCAAGTTTTGGCTATCATATAATTTTAAAAGTTGATCAAAAAAGCAAACCTAAATTAAAAAATGTTAAAGATGATATTATAGAAACTTTAGCTGATGAAAAATTAAATTCAGATCCTACACTTAGATATAATGCTTTAATTGAAATTAGAAAAAATGCTGGTATTGAATTTAAAGATGATAGTTTGAAAAAAGATTATGATGATTTAATGGAACAATTAATTGAAAGTGCTAGTAGTACCCAAAGCTAGATTATTCTAGCTTTTTTATTTGGTTTAGAATTAATTATATATTAAAAAACTATCAGAAAGATAGTTTTTTAGTTATCAAAATAATTATTAAATCCTAAACTATACATTTTTTGTTTTAACTTGTATTCAAGTTCTTTACCAGAATATTTTTTGCTTAATTTATTATAATACTTTTGGTATTCCTTTCTTTCTATTTCGTTATTATTTTCTATATAAATAGAATTTAATATATCTTTTATAGTGTTTTGATAAAAGCCTTTATTAATTAAATCCATTTGTATTTTTTGTTTTAATACTCTAGAACTTTTGTTGTGATTTGCCTTTATTTTTTTTATGATTAACTTTTCTATTTTTTCTTTTTCAATATCAGAATTGTATTCTTTTAAGGCTAATAAATAATCGGATGGTTCAACTCCTTTTTTTTCGAGTTCTTGAGCTATTTTTTTAGGTCCTTTGCTTGTTGTTAAAATACTATTATGCACATAACTTTTTGCATAGTTCTTATCATTTAAATATCCCTGTTTTTCTAATATATCAATAGTAAATTTTATATTGTCTTTACTATACTCTTTTCTTCTTAAATAATTTTCTGTTTCTTTTTTAGTCTTTATTGCTTTTTTCAATATATTTAAAGCATCATAATAACTCTTATAATTTTTGTTATCTTTTAATATTTTATCAAGATTTTCTTTATCTATATTTTTTACTAATAATAGTTCATATTTTAATATTATCTCTTCATAAAGATCATATGTATTATTGTCATCTAATGAAATCGTATACAACTCTTTTGTTTTTTTTCTAAATTTAGTTATTTTCAAATACTATCACCTCTTGTCTTTAATATATTAGAGTTTTTTTTGGAGGTCAAGAAAAATAACTGAATTTTTATTTTTCAGTTATCTTTATTTTTCCTTCTAAAATTTCTTCTAGTGCTCTACCAATATTCTTTTGACATTTATATTTATTTAGGGCTAATTGATAATGATCATCTTTAGCGATTTCTTTACTACGGCGAGCAGCTACATGAACTAGTTCATATTTAGAACTTACAATATTTAGTAGTTTATCAATTGATGGATATATCACTTTATCACTCTCCCTATTATTATATTATAATTAATATTTGTATTTTACAAGTATTATTACATTATTAGACACTAAAAAAGAAAAAACCAAGATTATTATCTTGGTCTTAACGAAAGTTACAGCATGAACCTTGATCAATATTACATACTACATTTTCTTCACAGCAGGTATATCTTGGGCAGTATGTATGTTTAAAGATATGATGATTAACTATTCTTGTATGGATTGGACATACATGTGGTACTTGATGTACAAAAGTTCTATTTACTTGACGCTCTTGAACTGGCTCAATTATTGGCATTTGTTGTTCCATCATTTCCATATTTTGGTTCATTGGCATATTATTACTATTCATATTGATGT
>CALVRG010000063.1 GCA_944358505.1 uncultured Bacilli bacterium
TCAATATCTATGAATTCAAATGGAAAATTAGTGTTCTGGGATATTCAAACTCCAGTAGGAAAATCAAAAATATTAAGGAGGACAAAATGAATTTAATACCAATAACATATCATTCTAAAAAATATCCAGTAGGTGTTGTTAGTAATCTAGATGAAATAGCAGGCAATTTTGATAAAGACTCTATTAATCCGCAACGAAAATACTCGTTACATACTGAATATTCTCATATGAAAAGAAAATTAGATAATCAATTAATTAATAAATATCCTGAATTAAAATCATCAGAAAGAGATAACGTGCCTCAATTATGGAAAAATAAAGAATGGGCAAAGGAGTTTGCAAATTTTACAATTGAATTAATAGGTAATAATTTATCTCCAGAGATAATAGAAATTCATCCGCCTTTTAATGATTATTGTAATGATTTTTCGGATTTTTTTAATATATATGAAGAGTTTGAAAGAATAATATTGAAAAAATTTCCAGCCGTTAAAATTTTTATTGAGAATAGATGTGGAACATTTTATAGGGGTGGAAAATTTATAATTTCAAATGGCAAGTCAATAATTCAATTTTTACAAGAATTACAAAAGAGAAATTTAAATTTAAAACTAGTTCTTGATTATCCACAAGTTTTTAGTGCGGAATCTATAAAAATGGATGATATTAAATTAAAAAAAATAATTGATTTTAATAATAATATTAAGCAATATATTTCATATATTGGTGGATTTCATCTATGGGGAAAAAGAAAAAGTCAAACTGGAAGATGGACTTCACATAACGGTGATTTAAATACTTTTTTTAGTAATAATGATTTATTGAAAGATGAATTTATAAATTCTGTAATTGATACTTTTGATGATAATATGGTTAGATATTTTGTGCCTGAGGTTAATAGTAGCGAAGAAGATTTACAATCGATTATTAATGATTTATTAAAATATGATATTAAATTTCAGTTAGAGGATTAAAAAAAGGTATTAATTATGCTATAATGGTTATTGTAGGAGGTAATCATTATGAAAGAATGTGTTTTTTGCGAACAATTTATACCAAATAGAAACCCTTTATTTGAAAATAAATTAGCTATTGCATATTTTGATGAATTTCCAGTTAGCAAAGGCCATACACTAATTATTACGAAAAGACATGCTGCGACTTTTTTTGATATAACTAATGAAGAACAAATTGCAATAATTGAATTATTAAATAAGTGTAAAAAATATATAGATAAAAAATATCATCCTGATGGATATAACGTTGGATTAAATTGTGGTGAATCAGCGGGACAAAGTGTTATGCATATACATATGCATTTGATTCCTAGATATAATGATGATGTTGAAAATCCACGCGGTGGCGTTAGAGGAGTAATACCAAATAAAAAAAATTATTAAGGAGAATCGAAGATGGAAAGAATATATAATAAATTAGTAAGAGATAAAATTCCAAACATAATAAAAGAAAAGGGAGAAACACCAGTTGTAAGAATATTAGATGAAATTGAATATAAAAATGAATTGGAAAAAAAATTATATGAAGAATATAAAGAAGCAATTGAATCAACAGGTGATGAACGAGTAGAAGAATTAGCCGATATGTTAGAAGTAATTAGAGCATTAGCTAATTTAGAAAATAAAAATTTAAATGATGTTATAGCGATTGATGATAAAAAAAATGAAAAACGTGGTGGTTTTGAAGAAAAAATTTTTCTTGAAAAAGTTATTGAAACAAAATAAAAAAATTATACTATATTATAGAAATCCAGTCTAAAAATTAATTGTTAAAAAATTAAATATATTAGTAAATAGGTTAATATCTATCAAAGTATCTAACTAGAGAAACGTGCTAAAAATAAGGAACAGATGAGATTTTATACAACATTTTTGTCATATTTTTTTACGACATTTATTACATATTGACTATCGACAATGATGTGATACAATATAGTAGAATATGAAATAATTGTATTTAAAAGTACTAATCTTATAAAAAAGGTTAGTTCTTTTTTTCATATTCTAATACCCCCTTAAATTTAATTTTTATGGCCGAAGTTTAGGCTATTATTTATCTAAAAAACTATTAAAATTTGGTCGAAAATCAAGAAAAAACATATTAAAAAAGTGTGTACGTTTGTATAACGTTTTTTAGAAACCCTTTATTTATAAGGGTTTGTGAAGGATGCAAAATTAACGATTGTATAACACTTTTTCTAAATGTAAACACTAGTGTTTTTGCTAATGCCTTATAAAATAAGGGAAAACTAGCCACTGGCTAGTTGTTTGTAAACAGGTTTATCCTGCTTAACTATGATTTTAAAGTTTAACGATTGTTGACGGCCGAAAGTTAGGCCATAACTATGGCTATGATTTTGTATTTTTTTATATAAAGTCTTTACTAGTTATTGAAAGAAATTTATTCAAAGGGGGTTGATATTATGAATGGAATAAATTTTGTTTTAGATAAGATTAATAATAAAAATTATTTAGAAAGTAATATAAATGATAATAAAAAAATTAAAGAAATTGTATCTATTTCCTTTCAATTATATTTAATTAATGAATTATATAAAGAGAATTTAATTACTAAAAATGAGTACCATAAATTATATTCTAGTATTAAAAAAATCTATTAAATTGATAGATTGTTAAGAAAAAATGTGATTTATGCGTTATAATATTTATAGTGGTTTAGTAATTTGAAATTCTTATATAAGAGGTGAAGATGAAAGAAGTTCAAATAATTAAAGCTAGTAAGGATAAAGTTATTCGTAGTGGTGCTACTATTAAAAATAAAATAAGGGTTGCACCTTATGCTAGAGTAAGTACAGATTCTGATGAGCAAAAGAATAGTTATGAATCACAAAAGAAATACTATCAAGAATTAGTTTCTAATAATCCTGAATGGGAACTAGTAGACATTTATGCTGATGAAGCAATATCTGGTACACAAGTTTATAAAAGAACTGATTTTATGAGAATGATTAATGATGCTATGGAAGGTAAAATTGATATGATTATTACTAAATCTATTTCAAGATTCGCTAGAAATACATTAGATACTTTAAGTTATGTTAGGCAGTTAAAAGATAAAGGTGTTGCTGTTTTCTTTGAAAAAGAAAATATTAACACTTTAACAATGAATGGTGAATTATTGCTTGTAATATTAAGTTCTTTAGCGCAACAAGAAAGTGAATCTATTGGTGGTAATATTAAACTTGGGTTAAAGATGAAAATGAGTCGCGGTGAAATGGTTGGGTTTAATAGATGTCTTGGCTATAGTTATGACAAAGAAACTAAAGAGATATCTATTGTTCCAGAAGAAGCAGAGATAGTAAGATATATTTTTAAAAGATATATCGAGGGTATTGGTACTTATGCACTTGCTAAAGAATTAACTAGAAAAGGTTTTAAAAATGCTAAAGGCGAAGTTAAATGGCGAGATGGTAGTGTTGCTTGTATATTAAAGAATGAGAAATATAAAGGCGATCTATTACAAGGCAAATCATTTACTGTTGATTCTATTTCTCATAAGAGATTATCTAATAAGGGTGAATCTGATAAGTTCTATTTAGAAAATCATCATGAACCTATCGTATCAAGAGAAGTTTGGGATAAAGCTGAATCTATTAGAAAAAGTAGAAATAGAATTATTGGTGTAGAAGATAATCGTAGAACTAAGTCTAGACAACATTCTTTTAGTTGTATGATTGAATGTGCTTATTGTGGTAGTCATTTTATAAGACGTACTTGGCATTCTTCTTCTAAAAATGAGAAACATGTATGGTCTTGTATAAAGAGAACTAATACTGGTAGAAAATATTGTCCTAAAAGTGAATCTATTGATGAGAAGACTTTAGAGAAGTGTTTTGTAGAAGTATATAATATGCTACTTGATAATAACAAAGAGATTATTGATAATTTAACTAGTACTATAGAGAAGATAGTGTTAGAAGAATTTGATAATACTTTGATTGACAATAAGAATAAAGAAATAAAACTGATTGAAAAGAAGATATCTAGTTTGTTAGATTTGGGGTTAGAAAGTAAGATTGAAAATACTATTCTTGAAAGTAAAATGAATGAACTTACTAAAGAAAAGAGTAAATTAGAGAGTGAATTGAATAAGTTAATAGAACAAAGAGATTCTAAAGAAAATTATAATAATAGAATTAATGATATTAAAAACAAATTAAAAACTTTAAATAGATTAGAAAGTTTTGATAGACAAGTATTTGAGTATATGATTTCTAAAATTATAATTGGTAAAAGTGATGATAACGAAAAGCAATATCCTTTACATATTACATTTGTATTAAAAACTGATGATGAGATATCAGGTTATACAAATTCAACAAATAAAAAGAAAAATTTAAATAACGCGCGTCTAGATATATCGCGTGACACATGTGGAGAGCGTATGTTTATTATGCCGTAAATAAAATAGTATAGTAATAAACATTGTATTTAAAATTAAGAAAAAGGAGAATGCTTTGTGGTAAAAAATTATAAAGTAATAACATTATGTGGTTCAACTAGATTTAAAGAACAATTTATGAAAGCCCAAAAGGACTTAACTCTAAAAGGAAATATTGTAATCTCAGTTGGTTTGTTTGAACTCCCTAGAGATTTAGAAGTGTGGGAAAATAGTGATAAAGGGACTCTAACAAAAACTAAAGAAATGCTTGATGATATGCATAAGAGAAAAATTGACATGGCTGACGAAATATTTGTAATAAACGTTGGAGGGTATATTGGTGAAAGTACAAAAAATGAAATAAAATATGCTACGGAACACGGAAAAAAAGTTAATTATTTAGAAAAGGCAAACTAAGACATCATATATTTTAAGGAATAGAAATCAGTGCTAATTTATATAAAATATTTATTTATTATTAAAAAAGCCATAAGTATTAGTAAGAGGATCTATAAATAAACCAATTTTAGGTGGAAAATAGGTAAAAACAATAAAACAGCTAAAGATTAATAATAAAATAATTAATGATAAGTTTTTATTACAAGTTTTATAATTATTCATCATTTTATATGAGTAATAATGAGCAATAAATAAAGCCACAAAGAAACTTAATATATCAATAATAGCAATGTTTTTACCAAGTATACCAGTATAAGTGTAAAAGAATATAACAATAAAAGATAGGCCTAATATAATGCTTTTAACTTTAATGCACAAATAGTTACTATATTTATTTTTAAAATACAAGTAACCAATAATAGTAGTAATAAAGATAGGAAAAAATAAAAGTTTTAAATGTTCCCATGTACTTTCGTTAATTGCACTAAAAGAAGCAACAACTAAATTGTTGTTAGATATTTCATAAGTAAAGTGCAAAAGTGTACCAAAAATAGAAGCAAAAATAAAACTTATAATTTCAAAATACAATAAAGAAGATTTAGAATTCATTTTTATTCCTCCATTAATAGCATATTTTCTTAAAAAAAGATTATAACTTAAATTACAATAAATAAACTAATCATTAATAAATGGGTTAGTTTTTTCGTTAGTTATTAGAAATTAATAAAAGTTATAATCTTTTCTTTTCAAAGAAAATTTAGTATAATAAAAAGGAAAGAAGGACTATTATGTACATATTTATTGAATACCCTAAATGTAGCACTTGTAAAAAGGCCAAAAAATTCTTGGATTCAAATAATATTTCATATCAAGACAGAAATATTATTACCGATAATCCCACTAAAGAAGAATTAAAAAAATATTTAGAATTAAGTAATAAAAACATTAAAGATTATTTTAATACTAGTGGAGTCCTATATAAGAAGTTACAATTAAAAGATAAACTATCAAATATGAGCTTGGATGATAAATTAACTTTACTATCTACAAATGGTATGCTTGTTAAAAGACCTCTATTAGTAACTGATGATACTGTATTAATCGGCTTTAAAGAAGATAAATGGAAAGAAGTGATATAAAATGGAAGATCTATTTAAAAAGTTAAATATAACCCCTAAATCTTTAAATTTATATAAAACTGCATTTTCTCATTCATCATATGCTAATGAGCATAAAGCAAAAAAAGATTACGAAAGGTTAGAGTTTTTAGGAGATGCTGTCCTTGATCTTGTAGTAGCAGATTATCTCTATAAAAACCATGATGAGAATGAAGGAGAAATGACAAAAGTAAGGGCAAGTTATGTATGCGAAAATGCTCTATATGAATACTCACTTAATTTAGGACTTAATAACTACATAAAAGTAGGCCATGGAGAAGAGACTAGTGGTGGTAAATTTAAAAAAGCTATTGTTGCTGATATATTTGAATCATTAATGGGAGCTATTTATTTAGATCTTGGTTATTCTACGGTAAGAAGAGTAATTTTGAGTATCATCGTTCCCTATATTACTAATCCAAATATAACATTTTTCTCTGATTATAAATCAGCGTTGCAAGAAGCAGTTCAAACTACAAAGCAAAGTCTTTATTATGAATTAATAGAAGAATCTGGGCCACCACATGATAGAATATTTAAAATGCAAGTTAGAGTAGATGGTATTATTTATGGAACTGGTAGCGGTAGTAGCAAAAAAGAAGCAGAACAATTAGCTGCAAAGAATGCTCTAGAAAAATTAGCGATTTAATTATAAATTGATAGAAATATAAGTGAAATAACAATTTAAAATAAAAAGAAAATAATCTAATTTGAAAATATAATAAGTTTAGTGTATAATTAGTAAAGTTTTGTTTCTAAAATTAAAGAAAGGAGAATTTATGAGTAAAATAAAGATATTTAGTCTAGGAGGACTAAATGAGAACGGAAAAAACATGTATGTCGTAGAAGTGGATAAAAATATATATGTTTTTGATGCTGGTTCAAAATTTGATAATGAAAAAAATTTAGGAATTGATTATATTATTCCAAACTTTGATTATTTAATAAAAAATAGAAAAAGAATAAGAGGTATATTTTTAAGCCACGGTCATGAAGGAAATATGGGAGGAGTTTCTGATATTTTAAAATCTATTCCCGAAGTTAAAATATATGGAGCAAAATTAACTCTTGAAATACTAAGACAGGATTTAAGTGAGATAGAAATAAAAAAGAGTCATTTAATTGAAATAAAATCTCATCATAAATTAGAATTTGGTAAAGAAAGTATCTTTCCAATTGCCATGACACATTCTATACCAGATAATTTATGCTACGTTTTATATACTAAAGACGGAGCAATTGTCTATACAGGGGACTTCACTTTTGATCATAAAGAAACAGGATTATATAAAACTGATATTGGAAAACTTGCATATGTAGGTAAACAAGGTGTTCTTTGCCTACTAGCAGAATCAATGTATGCAGAAAGAGAAGGATATACTAGTCCTAATAATAGAGTAAAGGATTTTATTAGAAATGTATTAGCTAAAAACAAAGGACGTATTATTGCTACAGTTTTTCCAGCTCACTTTTATAGAATTCAAGAAATATTTGATGAAGTTAGTAACACTCATCGAAAATTAGTTATAATGGGCTATTCTTTACAAAAAATGATAAATTATGCTATTAAAAATAATTACCTAACGATTAATAAAGGAGTAATAGGTGATTTATCCAATTTAAATGATAAAGATGTAGTAGTATTAATTTCTGATGAAAAAGAAAAACCTTTAGCAAACCTAGAAAGAATAATAAAAGGTTATGATAAATATATTGAACTCAATACTAATGATACAATCTTTATAACAGAACCTGCCTATGAAGGAATAGAAAAACGTCTTGCAACAGTTATGGATGAAATAGCCATGCAAGGAGTTAATGCTATAAGTTTATCTAGTAAAAGACATTTATTACATCATGCTTCACGAGAAGATTTGAGCCTTTTAATAAATATTATGAATCCGAAATATTATTTTCCAGTAAAAGGAGAATATCGGAATCAATATGCTAAAGCTGAAGTAGCAGAAGACTGGGGTATTAAAAAAGACAATATTATATTAAAACAAAATGGTGATGTTGTTCTTTTTATTAAAGGAAACCTTGTACCAACTAATGAACATATTTCTGTAGATGAAATTTTAATAGATGGTAAAAGTAATGGAGATATTGGAAACTTAGTTTTAAAAGATAGAGAAATGCTAGGTGAAAATGGTATCATTATTATTAGTTGTACTTTAGATAAAGAAACAAAGAAAATATTAGCAGGCCCAGAAGTATTAACTAGGGGATTCATCTATGTTAAAGATAATTTAGATTTAGTAGATGAAATCAAAAGTATGTCATTAGAAATTATTGAAAAAAATATTAGTGAAGGCAGCAAAAGAGTTGAGTATGCAACTATAAAAAATGAAGTAAGAGAAGTATTAGGTAAATATTTTTATAAAACAATGGAAACAAAACCTATGATTATAACAGTAATTCAAGAAGTATAGTTATACTTCTTTTTTTGTTGTCAACCCTATAACATATAACTTTACAGAAAATAATGTAAAATAACTTTATTGTCAAATTAAATCAACCTGATTTCATTTACATTTTTACCGCTTTTGTGTAATATATAATTAAGCAGTGGTGCTTAGTGGTGAAAAGTGGGGGATAAATATGTTTATGGGAGAGTTTCATCATAATATTGATGAAAAAGGAAGAATTGCTATACCTGTTAAATATCGTAATTTGTTAGGCAAAGATTTTGTTATTACTAGAGGTATAGAACATTGCATTTATGTTTATCCGTTAAATACTTTTAAAACCATTGTAACAAAACTAGAAAGCTTGCCATTTACTAAAAAAGATGCTAGAGCTTTCACAAGATTCTTCATGTCTGGAGCTACTGCCATAGAACTCGACAAGCAGGGAAGAGTAAATATTCCTTCCACGTTAACCATTTATGCAAATCTTTCTAAAAACTGTGTTATTATAGGAGCAGGAGAACGTTTAGAGATATGGGATGAAGCTGCATTTACGGAATTTATGAGTTCGTGCAATGATGAAATGTCTGAAATAGCTGAGTCTTTATTTGAGGAGAAAATATGAAACATAAGTCAGTTTTATTAAACGAAACAATAGATTCACTAAATTTAAAAGATAATAGCCTTGTTGTAGATATGACTTTGGGCTTTGCAGGACATAGTAGTCAGATTTTAAAAAGAATAAAAAAAGGATACTTATTCGCCTTTGACCAAGACGAGGAAGCTATCAGTTACAGTAAAGAAAAGTTATCATCTGTAGCTGATAACTTTCAAATAATTGATTCAAATTTTGCTTATGCGAAAGAAAGACTGCAAGAATTAAATATATATAAAGTAGATGCAATTCTTTATGATTTAGGAGTATCTAGTCCCCAACTTGATGAAGATTATAGAGGATTTAGCTATCGCTTTGATGCACCTTTAGATATGAGAATGGATAAAGATAATAAATTAACTGCAAAAATAATAGTAAATACATATGACCATAGGAACTTAACAAAAATTTTTAAAATATATGGAGAAAGCCGTTTTGCTAGTTCTATCGCTAATGCAATTATAAAATATAGAAATAAAAAAGAAATAGAAACTACTTTAGAATTGGTGGAAATTATTAAAAGTTCTGTACCATACAAAGAAAGAATAAAAAAACATCCTGCTAAACAAATATTTCAAGCATTAAGAATAGAGGTTAATAAAGAATTAGATGTTTTAGAAAAATCATTAAATGATGCATTAGATCTTTTAAATGTTAACGGACGTTTGGCAGTTATTACTTTTCATTCACTGGAAGATAAAATAGTTAAACATAAATTTATTGAAGTAACAAAAATAGATGAAGTATCAAAGGGATTGCCTAATATTCCTATAGAAAAATTGCCAAATTTTAAATTAATTACTAAAAAAGGCATTAAAGCTTCAAAAGAAGAATTAGAAGATAATAATAGAGCACATTCAGCAACATTAAGAGTTATAGAAAAAATAAAATAAGGAGGTTAAATTATGGCTAAAAGAACAATCAAAAAAAGAGTAAAAATGACTAAATTTGAACGCTTAATTTATACATTTGCTTTAGTTTTAGCCATTAGTGCACCACTAACAATTGTTTTTTCTAAAGCAACTCTATCAAAAATAAACTTTGAAGTAGAAAAAACAAAAAAACAAATAAACGAACAAACAAAGACAAACGAAAGCTTGTCAATGAAAATAAATGAGTTAGCCAGTCTTGATAAAATAGAAGAAGTTGCCAAAGAACAAGGTTTAAGTTATAATAATGATAATATCAAAAATATAGATGAATAATGGGAAGTGGTTGATTTGAAAAAAAAGAAGCGAACAAGAAACAATATAAAATATAGTAAGCTTGTTGTAATTGCTTCTCTTTTTTTGTTTGTTCTAATGATTGCAAGAGTAACACAATTAGCTTTATCAGAAGAAGTAGATGATACTAATTTACAAGCATTAGCTAAAAGCAGAACCACAAAAACTGAAATTATAGAGGCAAAACGTGGAAATATTTATAGTAGTGATGAAGAAATACTAGCTCAAAATGTTTCATCATATAAACTAATTGCCTATTTATCACCCACAAGAACAACAGATGAAAACAATCCTCAACATGTTGTAGATAAAGAAAAGACAGCTAAAGAGCTTGCACCAATTCTTGGTATTAGTGAAGAAGAAATACTAAGATATTTAAGTAAAGAAGGAATTTATCAAACAGAATTTGGTAGTGCTGGTAAGGGACTAACAGAACTTACAAAAGAACAAATAGAAGCATTAAATTTACCGGGAATAGATTTTGAAGAAAGTTTTAAGAGATACTACCCTAAAGGAGATTTTGCTTCATACGTTTTAGGATATGCTAAAGATGAAACCACAATAAATAGTGAAGGTGAGGAAGAAACTACAATTAAAGGGGAAATGGGAATTGAAAAGTACTATGATTCAACTTTAAAGGGTGAAGATGGATATACTACTTATCAAAAAGATTTAAAAGGATATAAAATCGCTGGTACTAATGAAATAAGTAAAGAAGCAAGTGATGGAAAAGATATATATTTAACAATTAATAGTAGCATTCAATTCTTTGTTGAACAAGCTTTATCAGAAGCAGAAGCTAACTATAGTTATGAATGGTTTACAATTATGATAGCAGATGCTAATACAGGAGCTATTTTAGCTTCTGCATCATCCCCTTCATTTGATCCTAATAAAAGAAATATAACAAATTACCTAGATTTAAATGTGTCTTCTCCATATGAACCAGGTTCAACTATGAAGATATTTACTTATATGGCGGCAATGGAGCAAGGAGTATATGATGGAAATGAAACATATCATTCAGGTGTTTATACAACTACCGATGGTACACAAATAGGTGATTGGAACAGAGCTGGTTGGGGAGATATTAGTTTTGACACAGGTTTTGCCTTATCAAGTAATGTTGGTGTTATAAATTTGATTGATCGGCATCTTTCTGCAGATATTTTAAGAAGCTATTTCAAAAAATTAGGATTCAGTAAAAAAACAGGTATTGAACTTCCTAATGAAAGTAAGGGAAAAATAGACTTTAAATATGAAACAGAAATTTTTAATGCTGGTTTTGGACAAGGTATCACAACAACTCCAATTCAAAACATACAAGCTCTAACATCACTCACTAATGCTGGAGTTATGTTAAAACCATATATTGTTGAAAAAATAGTAGATAATGATACAGGAAAAGTAGTATATAAAGGAAAAAGAGAAGAAGTTGATACTGTAGCAAGCGAAACTACAGTTAATAAAATAAAAGATTTAATGTGGAATACAGTTAATGTTTCTGGAATGACAGGAACAGGTTATAAATTAGAAGGTTATGATTTAATAGGAAAAACAGGTACAGCTCAAATTGCAGATGAAAATAGTGGAGGTTATTTAACTGGCGCAGATGATATTATATCTTCATTTGCAGGAATTTATCCTAAAGAAGACTCTAAAGTAATAATTTATGCTTCTGTAAAAAGACCAAATGGTGGTAATCAAAAAGTAATTTGGCAAGCAATTAAAAATATTGTAGTTAATATAAGTAAATACTATGGTACAGATCCAGTTACAACAAACGAACAAGAACTAAAGGAATACAATATAATATCATATAAAAATAAAGCCACCACTACTTCTAAAGCAGAACTTGAGAATATGGGCATGAATGTAACTATTGTTGGTAATGGTGATAAAATAATCAAACAATATCCTTCTAAAGGTGATAAGGTAACTGAAGGAACAAAAGTATTTTTAATAACAAACGATTCTAATTTAACAGTACCAGATGTTACAGGTCTTTCCAGCAAGCAAGCTGAAGATTTATTACAACTTTTAGGAATAAGTGTAGTTTTAGAAGGAAACGGATATGTAACAGGACAAAGTATTCAACCATCTTCTCCAATTACAAAAGATCTAGAGATAACCTTAACATTATCACCAAAATTTTAGAAGTCCATTAGACTTCTTTTTATTTATAAAAAATATTAAAAATTAGAAACAGCAGTTTGATAACATTACTTTTAAAAAAATAATAGGAACGAAATAAAAAATATTGTTTTTTTATGCTTCATTTGTTAATAAAAAACTTGTTAAAAATTATTTATTTATGTATAATTAATACTATAAGAGTAGAGGTGGTTTATTGATGAGTCATATTTATACAGGACTTGATATAGGAAATGGAGAAATAAAAGTAGTAGTAGTAAGTGCTAATAATAATAAATATCATATTCTAGCAACTACCTCAGTTAAATCATCTGGCCTTAAAAAAAATACTATCTATGACGAGAAAAAAATAAAAAGTACTTTAATAAATGCTATAAAATTAACAGAAGAAAAAATAGGTATGAAAATAAAAGAAGTAATATTAACACTACCTGCTAATAGAGCAACTATGACAATGGAAAGTGGCCTTGTCAATATAAAAGGTAACAAAGTCAGTGGAAAAGATATTGATGCAGTAATAAAAGATACAGTTGTAAATACGTTTGATGAAACAAGACAATTAGTTAGCTGCTTACCAATATCCTTTACGGTTGATGAAGAAGCAAGTGTTATAAATCCTTTAGGTGAGGAAGGTGAAAAACTATTTTTAAAAGCTGTAGTATCTTCATCTCCAAAAGAAGAAATACTTCCTCTTATCAATCTTGTAAGAAGCATTGGAATCAATATAACTGATATTATTTATAATACACAGGCAGATTATTATACTATTGCTACAAAAGAATTAGATCGTAAAATGGGAGCAATTATAAATATAGGTGCTGATATTACTAGTATTGGGATTTTCAATAAAGGGATAATGATTAAAAACTCATACCTACCTGTTGGTAGTAGTAGTGTAGATAAAGATATTTCTTTTGTTTATAAAATAAGTTTAAAAGAATCACGAAAACTTAAAGAAACATTTGCTCTTACTATTTCACGTTATGCGGATAGTAATGATGAAGTTAGTATTATAAATAATGAAAATAAAAAAATAATAATAAATCAAATACAAATATCTGAAGTTATTGAATCACGCATAAAAGAAATATTGAAACTTGCAAAAAATGAAATAAATCGCTTAACAAAAAGAGAAATAAGTTATATACTTGTAGTGGGTGGTATTAGTGAACTTGCCGGCTTTAACTATGTTGTTGAAGAAGTATTAGGTAGAAATGCCAATTGCTTTAATATGCAAGAAGTTGGTGCAAGGCACAATAAATTTACAAGTGCATTTGGCAGCTGTAAGTATTTTGATAAAAAGTGTAGCTTAAAAGAAATAGATATAAATATGTTTAGTATTGATGAAATAAATAATTTTATATCACCTAAAAAAAAGAATGTAATTAATGATACAATGACAAATAAAATTTTTGGTCACTTTTTTGATGAATAGAAGTATTCTGCATTGGCAAATATCAAAAATACATTGACAAATATTCATTTTACATGCTATATTTTTGAATGAGTAAGATATAAATATGATTTATATATAAAATAGAAGTACGGTAGCGACTATCGGAATTTAAGCCTATGAAAATTGAGAATTGCCTCAATAGAGAAATAGGAAACCTTGGAGGTAACGACAAGGAAGAAACAAAATACATTTTGTTTCGTTGGTTCATAACTGATTAAGGAGGAACAATCATGGGAAGCGGACTAGAAATGGATCAATTAGCAAAAATAAAAGTAATTGGTTGCGGTGGCGGCGGTGGCAATGCTGTCAACCGAATGGTAGAATCAGGCGTAAAAGGAGTAGAATTTATAGTTGCTAATACTGATCTACAGGTATTGAATAATTCTAAGGCAGATATAAAAATTCAACTTGGGGCAAATCTTACAGATGGATTAGGAGCTGGATCTCGTCCCGAAATAGGTAGAGAAGCAGCTTTAGAATCTAAAAAAGAAATAGAAGAAGCACTAACTGGTGCAGATATGGTTTTTATCACTTGTGGTATGGGTGGAGGAACCGGTACTGGAGCTGCCCCAGTAGTAGCAGAAATTGCTCAAGCATTAGGAGCTTTAACAGTAGCAATTGTTACTAAACCATTCACCTTTGAAGGAAAGAAAAGAATGAATAATGCCCTACAAGGTTTATCTGAATTAGAAAAACATGTGGATACATTAATTGTCATTCCAAATGATAGATTAAGAGAGATTATTGATAAATCAACTCCAATGTTAGAAGCATTTAAAGAAGTTGATAATGTGCTTCGCCGTGGTGTTCAGTCAATTTCGGATTTAATTGCTGTAGTTGGACTTGTTAACCTTGACTTTGCTGATGTTCAATCTGTAATGAAAGATTCAGGACGAGCTATTATAGGAATTGGTATAGGTATGGGTGAAGATAGAGCTATAGAAGCTGCACAACAAGCTGTATCTAGTCCTTTACTTGAAACTAGTATAAGTGGAGCAACTGATGCAATCATTAATATTACTGGAGGAGTTAACTTAACTTTATTCGAAGCTGAACAAGCCGCTGAAGTAGTAAGAGCTGCATCTGGAACGGATATAAATACAATATTTGGTTCTGTTATTAATGAAAATTTATCTGATGAAGTTATAGTAACTGTAATTGCCACAGGTTTTGATAGGAAAGACCAAGCTAACACTAAACAACCAGTCTTTTCAAATGCATCACAATCTACATCAAGAAGGTCTCGTGAGGATATATCATATATAGCAACTATGCCTCAAAATGATGAAGATGATGATAATGGCGGTGAATTGTTGGATGATACAGATTATGATTTCCCACCATTTCTAAGAGATAAAAATTTTTAGAGCTTTAGGCTCTTTTTATTTTAAAAAAATACAACTTTAATTGCTTAATCGTAAAAATTAATATATACTAAAATTATTAGGAGGCCATTATATGAAAAAGAAAATTGCAATTTTATCATTACATTTAGGTTATGGTGGTGTCGAAAGAGCAATAACCACTTTAGCAAATTCTTTAGTAAAAACAAATAAATATGAAGTTGAAATTGTATCAGTATATAAGTTATATGAAAAACCAGCCTTTGACATCAGTGACGATATTAAAATCACTTATTTATTATCCTCAAATCTAAGCCCAAATAGAAATGAGTGGCATGAAGCCTTACATACATTAAAGTTAATAAAATTAGGTAAAGAAACCTTAAAAGCTTTAAAAATATTACATAAAAGGCGCCAAGAAATAGTAAAATATATAAAAAAAACTGATGCAGATGTAATAATATCTACACGTATTTTCTTAAATGAATTATTAAGTGAATATGGTAAAGAGAAAACTTTAAAAATAGGTTGGGAACACAATCATCATCATAATGATATGAAATATGCTACAGACGTAATTAGAAGTGCCAAGAATCTTGATTACTTTGTTTTGGTCTCTAAATCTCTACAAAAATTTTATCGAAAAAAAATGCACTCATATAATTGTAAATGTGTATATATTCCAAATGCTATTGAGTCAATTCCTAAAACTAAAAGTACACTGACAAATGAACATTTAATTTCTGTAGGACGATTATCTCCTGAAAAGGGATACTTGGATTTGTTAAAAATATATAAAGATTTAAAAAAGAAAAAATGTAAGTGGCATCTTGATATAGTAGGAGATGGCAATGAAAGAAAAAAATTGGAAAACTACATTAAAGAAAATAAATTAGAAGAAGATGTAACGTTGCACGGATTTAAGAATAGTAAGGAAATAGATAAATTAATGCAAAAATCTAGTATTTATATTATGACAAGCTATACTGAAAGCTTTGGAATAGTATTACTAGAGGCGATGAGCAATGGACTCCCATGTTTAGCATTTGATTCGGCAGAAGGTGCTAAAGAAGTAATAACTTCAGGCCGCGATGGTTACTTAATTAAACACCGTAACTTTAAAGCTATGGAAAAAATAATATTAGATTTAATAAAAAATATAGATGCAAGAAAAGAATTGGGAAAAAATGGCCGTAAAAAAGTAAAAGAATATATGAGTGATAATATTTGTATAAGTTGGGAAAAAATAATGGAAAAGAAGTGATAATATGAAAAGAAAAATAATGTTTGTATCGAGTACAGGGGGTCATTTAACAGAGCTTTTACAATTAGAAAGTATATTTCAAAACTATGATTATTCTCTAATAACAGAAAAGTCTAAAGCAAATAAAAAATTAAAAAGCAAATATAAGAATGTAGACTTTTTATTATATGGTACTAAGGATCATAAATTGTCATACCCATTTAAATTACTTATAAATTGTTTTTTAAGTGTTTTTCTTTATTTTAAATACCAACCAGACTATATTATAACAACAGGAGCCCATACAGCAGGTCCAATTTGTTGCATCGCTCGTATTTTTGGTAGCAAAGTTATTTATATAGAAACATTTGCAAATATTACAACCAAAACCATAACAGGAACACTCTTTTATAAACTTCATATAGCGAATCTTTTTATAGTACAATGGTCTACAATGAAAAAATTATATCCTAAAGCAACATATGGAGGGTGGTGTTTTTAATGATTTTAGTAACTCTAGGTACTCAAGATAAAAGCTTTGAAAGATTACTTAAAGCAATAGATAAGGAAATAAAAAAAGGGAATATTAAAGATAAAGTACTAGTTCAAGCTGGTTATACAAAGTATAAAAGTGAAAACATGGAAATATTTGAAAGTGTGTCTAGTGATAAATTAGAAGAATTAATGACTAAAGCAGATTTAATTATCACACATGGTGGAGTAGGTAGTATTTTAACTGCTTTAAAACATCATAAAAAAGTAATAGTAGCACCACGGTTATCTAAATATAATGAACATACTAACGATCATCAAAAACAAATAGTGGAAGAATTTGGTAAAAAAGGTTATATTTTGCCACTAAAGGATTTAACAAAATTAGATAAAATTTTGTTAAAAAGTAAAACATTTAAACCAAAAGAATTTAAAAGTAATAATGAAAATTTCAAAAAATTAATAACTAACTATATAGAAGATACCAATCATATTAGTTGGTTTAATCGTGACAAGTATGCTATATTAACGGCAATTATTAATATTTTAATTTTTATAATATTAAATTTGGGTAAAGTTAATACATATTTAAATTTTACTATTTGTTATTTAATATCATGTTTGTTAATGAAAATATTTAAAACTAAAAAGCTAGAAAAAATTATAACAACTATTTTATGTTTTTATTTAATAGAAGGATTATCATTAATACTTTTAGTAGATAATTTAAATATAAATGTTATAATATCTAAACTATTAATGAATTTTTTAGCGTTAATTATATATCATTTTTTAATTAAGAAAAATTAATAATTTTTTTGGGGGGAATAAAATGAATATAAAAGAAAAGATATTTTTACATAAATATTGTTTAACAATAATATTTATTATGCTAGTAGTAATTATAATTATGGGGATACTTTTATTATCAAAAAACAATAAAACTTTTACTAATCCTTATGAAGTTGAATATGATGCAAATGATAATTTTGTGTTTTTAGGTGACTCTATTACAGATTTCTATCCATTAGAAGAATATTATGATAATTTACCTGTAGTAAATAGTGGTGTTTCTGGTAATAAAACTACAGACATTTTAACCGACATGAAAGAAAGGGTATATAAGTATAATCCTACAAAAGTATTTTTACTAATAGGAACTAATGATTTAAATATGTTAGATGATAATATTGTAGATAAAACATTTAATAACATCAAAAAAATAATAAAAGAGATAAGGAAAAATAAAAGTAAAGCTTCTATATATGTAGAAAGCATATATCCTATAAATCCTAATGTTCCAAATAGTAGTAGTGATAACAGAACAAATGAAAATATAAAGAAGTTGAATAAAAAAATATCTGATTATTGTAATAATAATAATTGTAAATATATAAACTTATATAATAATTTAGCTGATCAAGATGGTAATTTAAAAGAATCATATACAACAGATGGACTTCATCTAAATAGTCTTGGATATGTTGTTGTTACAAGGGAACTATTACCATATTTAAATGAATA
>CALVRG010000064.1 GCA_944358505.1 uncultured Bacilli bacterium
AAGCAAGTTTACGGTATCGATTGATCAAAGAATAGTTACTCAAAAAGCACATGAAAAGAAAGAGATAGTTTCTAATGAAATTAAAATTTATCCTGGCAAGAAGGTATTGATAGTAGATGATAATAAACTTAATTTAAAGGTTGCAGGACGCCTACTGGTTCCATATAAAGTTGATATTACTTCAGTCATGAGTGGGCAAGAATGTTTAGACAAAGTAGCTAGTGAGTATTATGATTTAATTTTATTGGATGATATGATGCCTGTAATGAGTGGTAAACAAACATTTGCTAAATTGAAAGAAAATCCTGATTTTAAGACACCTGTTGTTGTGTTGACTGCAAATGCTGTTAGTGGTATGAAAGAAGACTATTTAGCTTTAGGATTTGATGATTATTTGGCTAAACCAATTAATAAAAAGGAACTAGATGAAGTTCTCGATAAATATTTAACTAAGACAACTATATATAAGTCAAGCCTAAATTAACAATTTTTTATGAAAAAGTTTGAAAATATAGAATTGATAAAATTAAGGCATGATAAAAACAACTAAAGACACTATTTTTTAAAATTTAGTTGTTGTTGTCTCTAATGTGGTCGTATCTAATATAGTCTCTATCTTCTTTAAGAATATAGTAGATGATTGTTAAAAGTTTACGACTAATGCCTGCTAAGGCAACAAAATGGTGTTTACCCTCAGATATTTTCTTATCATAATAAGCTCTTAATTCTGGTTCGTTTGATATAGCGACTAAACTTGCATTATAAATCGCATGACGAAGATAAGGAGAACCTCTTTTAGAAGTTTTATCGTTAGTAGAGAGTTTATTACCAGATTGATTTTCAGAAGGGTCAACACCAGCAAAAGCAATCATTTTACTAGGTTTGTCAAAGTTATTAATGTCACCAATTTCGGCTAAAATAATAGGTGCAATAGTATTACCAATACCAGGAACTGATAAAAGATGATTATCTAATTTATCATAAAGTTCTTTAATTTGTTTATCAACTTCATAAATTTGATTTTCTAAAAAGATAATTTGATTGATAATTTGTTTAATTTCAAATGAACAAGCATCAGTAGTAAATTTAATGCCAAAAGAAGCCTTGGCAACATCTTTGATGTGAAGAGCAGTATCTTTATTAAATTTACCCTTAGAATACTTAGATAATAAATTAGATAATTTAGTAGTGGAAATCTTGATAATGTCATCAGGAGTTGGACAAGTTAAAAGTAATTGTTTAGAAGTGACACCAAAGATATCACAAAACAACTTTTTATACTCTGGAAAAACCTTATCTAATAAACCAATAACTTGAACTTTTAAAGAAGAGACATTATTAACAATATTCGATCTAAAGCGAGTTAATTGTTTTAAGGAAAGTAAGTCATCCTCGGGCAGTTTGGAATTTTTAGAGCCAAAGACTCTTAGATAATCGGCAATAATAATAGAATCAATAATATCATTCTTTTGTTTTCGATTATTGTAAGCACCTCGATAAGATTTAATTTGATAAGGATTATAAACAGAGACAGGAAAGCCATTATCAGTTAAAGCAGAATATAGGCTTAACCAGTAATGACCAGTCGCTTCCATTGCAACTTCGATATTACTTAGATCTTTAAGCTTATCCTGAATAGTAGTTAAGAGTTTGTTAAAACCTTCTTTACTATTTGTAAATTTAATTGCCTTTATAACAATGTCTCCATTATTGTTAATTAAAGAGGCAACATGATTGGTTTTGGCAATATCAATTCCTAAATAATAATTCATAAAATCAACTCCAATTCTTGATATTTAAGATAGAGGCAATGCTCTCAGTACCTTTACAAAGATATAACCTCGCAATGAAAGACAAAAGATAACAATCTAGTCCTTATACAACTTATTAATATCCAATTTGTAAAGAAGAGGCTTTAGTCTTTCTTAAGAACCAAATGTTCAAGGAGGGAGCTAAAACCACTTATCTCTACAGACATTATAATATAGATTTATTAATCTACAAAATAATGAGTTTTTAGATATCTCTTAACAAAAATCTAAATAGAAAACGTAGTTAAAAAATATCTTAACTACATTATACGAGGAGGGTGATTAAGATGAAAAATTTACAAGTTATAAATAATGCAGAATTTTTTGTTAGGGAGAATATAAAAATGATAATGAAATTGAATATTAATGATAGAGCAGCATTGGCTATCAAAAAGAATACTAAAAGAGTAGAAATAAGAGTAAATAAAGAAAATAGTGAACATGATTATAGTAAATTAAAAGAAAATGATGTTATTGAGTTTACTAGTAATAATTTAGGTGTATTTTATGTTAAAGTAAAAGAAGTAAATCATTATAATTCTCTAAATGAATTATTTACATTAGAAGGAACTAGATATACAACCTCATCGACTGATGACAAAGAAGAAGCAATTAAAAATGTAAGTAAACTGGATGGCTATGAAAATGCTATTAAAAAGAGTGGCGTATATGCAATTCATATAGAATATTTATATAGTGAAAATACAGTTTGGGAAGAACTATATGAAAAAGCAAAAAAAGTAAGAAATCCAAGAGAGGTATCAGGAATGATTAGTGCAGGACAAGTAGGAGCAGCAATATTAACTAAAAATCATAATATTTATACTGGAGTATGTATTGATACGGCATCTACTCTTGGCATGTGTGGTGAAAGAAATGCAATTGCTAATATGATTACAAATGGAGAAAATGAGATTGTCAAACTAGTATGCGTTGACTCGAAAGGTAATGTAGGTTCGCCTTGTGGAGCATGTAGAGAATATTTAATGCAGCTTTCTAAGGATAGTAAAGATATTGAAATTTTGAAAAATGTCGATACTAAAGAAATAGTAAGATTGGAAGAATTAATTCCTGATTGGTGGGGGTATGATAGAGTATAATGAAGAATATAACACTCGTCGTTCCCAAATTAAGAGAGTATTTCTATGAACAAAAGCTTGAAAATGATTCAAATACAATGAGTTATAATGCAGGATACGACGTGTCATATTATGGATATAATTATGATACTGGTTGCATAGATTTTCCAGAAGAAAAATGGGAAGACACTTATAAAAAAAGAATAAAAGAGAATAAGTATTTTGCATATATAAAAGATTGCTCTATTAATAAATATGTTGGATATGTTAATTATCAATATAATAAAAATGATGATATTTATGAGTGCGGGGTATTAATTGAATATAAGTATCGAGGTAAGGGTTATTCTAAAGATGCACTTAGACTTTTAGTAAAAGAAGCAAATAAAAATGGAATAGATTATCTTTACGATACATTTGAAAAAGATAGAGAAAATGCATTAAAAACATTTATAGACGTTGGATTTGAAATTTACAAAGAAAGTACTTGGAAAAAATTTAATAAAAATGTAGATGGTGTAATAGTTAGAATTAAAACAGATAAAGTTTTACCTAATATAACAAATTTAAAAACTATAGATGATGTTTTAACATTTATGAAAAATAATATTAGATATGGATGGTTAGATATAAATAACAAGTTACATATTGGTAATATGAAAAATTTTAGAAGATTATATAGAACTTCATCAATAGATAAAATATTAGAATATGGTATTGGCACTTGTATTGATCAAGTTAAGTTAATGAATTATTTATTAAATAGGATAAATGTTAAAAATAGAATGTTTGCAACAAGAATATATGAACCTAATGACTTTAATAAGCTGGATGAAGAAGAACATATGCATTGCTTTGTATTATGCTATATCGATAATAAAGTTTATCATATAGAACATCCAAATTGGTATAGAATAGGTATATATAAATATAAAAGTGAAAAAGAAGCATTAAAAAATATTAATGATTATTATATTAAGTTATCAGGTGGTGTTTTAAGACCAATAACAGAATTTTATAAGATTGAATCAAATATTACATTTAAAGAGTTTAACAATTATATCAATAATTTAGATATATCTTTAAAAAAAGTATATGATAGTAAAGAGGATTATGAAAAGATTTATAATTGGTGTAAAAACAGGAATGCATATGAATGGTTTGAACAAAGAATGTTATCTTACGATAAAATAGTTCATAAATATAAAAACAAAATGATAAAAAAAGGACAAGATTTATATATTATTAAATCAAATAACAAAGATATTGGTTTAGTTCAAATATATAAATTTAAAAATGATATAAATTTAAGAGATCTAGATAAATATAGAAATACCTATGAGTATGATTTATTTATTGTAGAAAAATATCTAAACAAGGAAATAGGTAAAAAGATAATTGATAGTATAAATAATATTATATATAAAAAATATGATGCAGATTCTATAATACTTAGACTATGTAAAAGAAATAAAAGGACAATTGAGTGTTATCAAAAATGTAATTTTGAAAAAGTGGATGAATATGTAGGAACTGATAAATTAGGTAACAAGGAGAATACGATTGTCTTATTAAATAAACTTAATAGATGGACATTTGGGATTGATACAAATAGACTAGTTAACCTTGTATTAGAAGGTAAAAAGACTGCTACTACATCTTTATATGGAATTGATTGTTTACCTAAAATAGGAGAAATATCAATATTAACTGATTCAAAAGATAATAATGTATGTACACTAGAAACTAAAGAGGTCATTGTAACTGAATTTAAAAATATTACATGGAATTTAGCAAAACTTGAAGGGGAAAATAAAACATTAGATGAATGGAGAAAGATTCATGTAGATTACTTTAGT
>CALVRG010000065.1 GCA_944358505.1 uncultured Bacilli bacterium
TATAGCGCTGAGCGAGGAACAACAGTATATAGTGGAAGACCAACAACATGGACAGGGAAAGTAGGACTTATGTATCCAAGTGATTATGGGTATGCAGTATTAGCAAGTAGTTGTGCAAGAACAACGAATTTAAGAAACTATAATACCACAGCATGTGCTGGTAATAATTGGTTAAAAACAGGATCTTTTCAATGGACCATGACTCCCATTTCTTCGTCCTCGTTTTACGTCTTCTATGTGATCAGCAGCGGCTACCTGAATTACACCTACGCCAACAGCGGCTATGGGGTCCGCCCATCTATCTATCTAAAATCTAATATCGCGGTTATGGGTGGAGACGGAAGTATTGATTTTCCGTATGTAATTCAATAGAAAGGATAAAAATAATGAATATAGAAAAAAATAGTGTTAAGATCTTGTCAAATCGGGGGGGTATTTTGCTTACAGGGTAATTGGTGATGATGCGATTATCATTCATAATTTATTAAGTTATAAGCTTAAGAATGATACTGTTATTTTTACTAAGGATGCTTTAACTAAAGTAATTGATGTTTTAAAGATGTATAGTATTAGTTTTGAGATTGTTGGTGAAGCTAGATACACTTTTCTTCATAATAATTATCAGCTATTTTTGTCTAAAGCTTATTGTGCTTTAGATAAAGAATATCGGATTAATACAATTGTCAAGAAAATAGAATTGTTAGATTCAGAAAAACTAGATCAATTAATCAAGTTAATTGAGGATTTTCTTCATGAATCATGACTTTAAGATCTTAAAGAAAGTTAAAGAGTATATTTTCTTTTTAGAAAGTGTGCTTACTAACTTTCCTAAAAAAGATATATTATCTAAAAATTATATTTATGAAGTCGGATTAGATATATTATACTTGGTATTAAAAGCGAATTATTCTCGAGATTATAGTGAAAGAAAAGAGTATCAAAAAGAAATATTGGTATTACTTAGTGTATTAGATTTTTATATTGAAAGAGGTTTCAATCATAAATATTTAAGTGAGAATCAATTAAAGAAAAATAGTAATAAATTAATTGAACTTACGAAAATGATGTATGGATGGATTAAAAGTGAAAGAGTCCATTAATTATAACAATATCTTAAATATTTATGAAAAAGAAATGTGTAGGAATGTTAAACATAAAAATAAATTAAAAGTATTTGAAAGAAATAAAGTTCAAAATATTCATACTATTATAAATATTTTGAACTCTAATATGTATGATGGTGGTAAATATGAAATATTTTTAATTAGTGAACCAAAACTAAGAATAGTTATGTCACTTAAAATAATAGATAAAATTATTAATCATTTTACCACAAGGTACATCTTAGAACCTAAACTAACAAAATATTTAGATGATAGAAATATAGCGACTAGAAAAGGAATGGGAACGGATTATGGAATACGGTTAATTAAGAAGTATTTAGAGATGAATAAAAAGTATGATACTTTTTATTCATTAAAAATAGATATTAGTAAATATTTTTATAGTATTGATCATAAAGTATTACTTGGTATGTTAAAAAGTGAGTTAGATCGTGATGAATATAAGTTAATTGAGTCTATTATTCATAGTACCAATCAATATTATGTCAATGAGCAAATTATGCATTTAAAAAATATAAATAAAAATACCTATCATGATCGATTACAAGTACTAGATAGTATTCCCTTATATTCTTATGGGAAGGGACTTCCAATTGGGAATTTAACAAGTCAATTTTTATCAATTTATTATTTAAATCGATTAGATCATTATATTGTTCATGATTTAAAAATAAAGTGTTATATTAGATATATGGACGATTTTATATTAATACATCATGATAATGATTATTAAAGAAAACACAAATAAATAATATTAAACAGGGTTTTACTATTTTGGGTTATCGATTTAGAGTAATTAATAATAAAACGATTATTAATATTAAGAATGATACAAAGAAAAGAATAAAAAGAAAAGTAAAAGAAAATAAATATTTATTAGATAAGAATATTAATAATTTTAATAAAGTATTTCCATCTATTAATAATTATTATTATTCTTATAAATATAGTAATGAAGCAAAAGATATAGTAGATAAATATTTTTGGGGTAGTTAGATAAATACCAGATCTTCTAACTCGAATAACGTGTTTAACGTTAACAACAACGGCAATTTGAACAACAACAACGCTAACAATGGCAATGGTGCCCGTCCGAGCTCCTTACATTATTAAGGGTTATAGGGTTAAGGCTCTATAAAGATAATATTAAGGAACAATAACTATCCCCTCTATAAGAGAAAATAAAACTAAAGATGAATATTTATACGTAAGTATTCTATTACTTTAGTAATAGTTGAGGTAATATATGGCTAAAAGAACAGTTTATAATTTCTTAAAAAAGAAATATCCTAAAAATTTAGTATTATTTGCAAAAAATAATAAGATATATAAATATGAATATGATTATTATTTATATTTAAAATATAATAAGTTAATTAAAAGAAGTTATAAGATAAATTGTTATGATGAAGCTATAGTAAAATATAAATTAGGGAATGTATTAAAGAAAGTAGGGAGAATATGAAGAAAGTATTGTTAAGTATTTTAGTAATAATACTACTGGGTAGTATTATTACTTTGGGTATAGGTTTTAAGTTAAATAAGAGTGATAATGTAACGATTAAGACTTATATTGATGGAGTACTTGCTAGTGCATATCCATCTGGTACAGATGGATATAAAGTATCAAGTATTAGTTGTACTAATGGAGC
>CALVRG010000066.1 GCA_944358505.1 uncultured Bacilli bacterium
ATGTACATCCTTATTATGTTGATACTGACGGTAATTTTACAGTTAGGCCTTGCTTTTATCTAAATTCAGATGTTTCATATTCTCAAGGTTCCGGAACTGGTTCTGATCCTATAAGATTATCTGTTTAAAAGTTTTATCTGTTCATTTGAAAAAATCTAGCATAATTGCTGGATTTTATTTTGTTTTTGAACAGATAACATGTATAATATATTCCACTGGGATTGGTCCCGGTAGGAAAGGATGTGGATTTTATGAGTTTACCATTAGATTTTAAAACTCAAATTAATTTTATTAGAAAGGAGGGTCTGGAATTAGGATTTGCTAAAACAACAATGGATGGATATCAACATATTTGGAACAAATATATTCTTTGGAAAGATACTGATAATTTTATTTATGATGAATCTGATTATTCTAAATTCTTATTAGAACAATATAATTTTGATGTTTCTACTTATTCTAATAAGTCTAAATCCAGGTATAAAGAATTAATGCGTTCTAAAAGAATTTTAGATGACTGGGATTCTTATAAATCTTTTATGGTTAAAAGAGCTTTACCTATGCCTAAATATAATAATTATCCTGATGATTGGAATAGCACACTTAATGATTATCTTGATTATTGTAAAAATGTTAGATGTAATGCTGATAGTTCTATTAAAGTTAAAAAAGATTATTTAATTAGAATGTTTGCTTATTTTTATCAAAATAAAATAAACAATTTATGCAATTTAACTAGCAAGCATATTAATATGTTTATTAGTTATACTATTGATTCAGGAAATAGATCTAAAGGTAGATATTTTTATATTTTAAAAGATTTTTTAGAATACTTATTTATTGAACATATATTAATAACTAACTTATCTATATATGTTCCAAGTATAAGAAAAACTGGAAATAAGAAAGTACCTACTTATTTAAAAACTGATAAAGTTGAAGAATTATTAGAATGCATTTCCAAAAAGAAAAAAGTTGGAATTAGAGATTATGCAATAATACTACTTGCTGCAAGATTAGGTTTAAGAATTAGTGATATATTAAATATTAAATTAAAAGATATTGATTGGAAAAACTATAAACTTACAGTTATTCAACCTAAAACTAAAAATATAAATATATTACCTTTATCTATGGAAGTTGGTTGGTCATTAATTGAATATATAACTAAAGCTAGACCTAAATGTAGTAATGAGTATTTATTTGTTAAATTTAAATATCCATTTGATAAAATGACACAATTTAATAATTTTAATAAGTATTTTGATAAGATTGATGCTAATGCGAATAAAAAAGGAATTCATACATTAAGACATTCACTTTCTACCAATATGCTTAATGATGATATTCCTCTGAGCACTATTGCATCAATCCTCGGAGATTCTATAGAAACTACTTCTAATACTTATTTGAAAGTAGATTATCAGAATCTTTCAAAATGTTATATGGAGGTCGATGAATAATGTATAATTATAATAAACTATCCGAAGAATTTTTGCAATACAAAAATTACTTAGGATATAAATATAAAAGCGATTCCATTATCATTAAGGAAATAGTTAAATATCTAAATGATAATAATATAGATATTATTACTAAAGAAGTTGTGGAAAATTATGTTAGATTAAATGAAAATCTAACAAGGAATACAATATCTAGAAATATATCAACATTTAAAGCATTTTGTAAATATTTAAAATTACAAGGTATTGAAGCATATCAAATACCTAATAATATTTATCCAAGAGAAAAAAGAAAATATAAAGCTTATATATATTCTCATGATGAAATCAAGAGAATATATAGTAATTTAGATAAAGTATTTAATTATCATTATACTTATTATCATAAAACTATATATCCAATAATTATTAAAATACTTTATCAAACAGGCATGCGTATTGGTGAAGTACTTAATTTAACAATTAATGATTATGATTCTTATAATAGATTATTTCATCTTAAACAAACTAAAAATAATCAAGAAAGAATAATAGTATTATCAGAAAAATTAAATAATTTAATTAATGATTATGTTATCAAGTTTGATTATAAATTCAAACTTGATAATAAATTATTTGATGTTTCAATATCAAGTGTAGAAAAATATTTTGATAAAGTTTTAACTTTATCAAATATAATAAAAACTGATAATGGTCCAAGAATACATGATTTAAGACATACTTTTATAGTTCATTTAACTCAAAAATTTATGAATGAAGGTACAGATTTAAATGTAATGTTACCAATAATTCAAACACATACAGGACATCAAAGTTTAAATTCATTAAGTTATTATTTTCAAATAACTAATGATTTACTTAATATAGTAAATAAAATATCAGAAGAAGAATTAGGGTATTTAATACCTAATATGGAGGATGCTGAGAATGAATAAAAATTTTTCTTATTATTTATCAAAGTTTTTAAAAGAATATTTAGTAATAGAAAGGAATGTTTCAAAAGAAACAATAAGATCATATACTAAAACATTTCAAATGTTAATAAAGTATTTAGTAAATACTAAAAATATTAAATTAAAAGATATCACATTTGAAAATATTACTAGAGATATAATATTAGATTATCTTAATTCTTTAGAAGAAAAAGGAAATAGTATAAGAACAAGAAATCAAAGGCTTGCATGTATAAAATCATTTTATAAATATTGTTTATATTATGAAACTCAAAATATAGATAATATAAATAAAGTCTTAACAATTAATTATAAAAAGTGTGTTAAACCTATTCAAGATTGTTTAACGGAAGATGAAATAGCATCAATATTATCAAAAGTAGACAAAACAACTAAAAAAGGAAGAAGAGATTTATTGATATTATCACTATTATATGATACTGCAGCCAGGGCAAGTGAAATTATCAATCTAAAGATTGAAAATATCAATTTAGAAGCAAAGAGTATTAAATTAACAGGAAAAGGAAATAAAATAAGAATAGTACCAATAATTGAACCAACGAAAGATATGTTAATTCACTATTTAAAAGAAAATAATAGTAAAATGTATTTATTTGAAATAAAAAGTTATGAATTAATAAGATATTTATTTAAAAAAATAAATATCATAGATGGCAAAAAAATTACTCCACATACATTTAGAAGATCAAGAGCAATACATTTATTAGATAAAGGAGTAAATATAGTATATATACAAGAGTTATTGGGACATTCTAGTGTTGAAGTAACACAAGATTATGTTAGAGCAATAACAAAATCAAAATTTGAAGCAATAGAAAAAGTAACACCACAGTTAGTAGAAGAATTACCAGATTGGAATGA
>CALVRG010000067.1 GCA_944358505.1 uncultured Bacilli bacterium
ATATAAATCACTAACAATAAAAGCATCTATACCACAATCAACAACATCAGCAATATATTTTTTTACATTAACTCTATCCTCATCATGAAAAACTATGTTAGTAGTTAAATATACTTTTTTATTTAAAGAATGAGCAAAAGAGCAACCTTCCTTTAACTCATCCAAAGTAAAATTGATAGCATTAGCCCTCAAACTTAATTTTTCTCCACCAACATAAACAGCATCCGCTCCATATAAAAGTGTAATCTTAAGCCTTTTTAAATCACCAGCTGGAGCTAACAATTCTATTTTCTTCATCATATCACTACTTTCTAATATATTAATTTATATGTGTCTAGAAATAAATTCCACTACATCATCTTCAGATACATTTATCAAATTCATATCATCATCAGTTATATCAGTAAAATACTTATCTAAACTTTTATATTTAGATATTGAATTTAAAGGATAACCAGGATTCAATACATCACTCTTACTACTTACCATATAAAAATTATCTTTATACCATGTATAGGTAAATTCTTCTCCATTTTCATTAATAACTGCTAAACCATATATCCATTTACAATTAATTTTTCCATTTTTTCCATATTCTTTTACTAAATTAGTATAATATTCAATCATCTCTTCATCAGTTAAACTTTTACCATTTACTCTTCTCACATACAAACCAGGCTGTTTATCTAAAGGAACACCTTCCATAAATAAAGTATCATCCATCCCCATACTTGGAATTTTTGTTTTATTATAGCATGCCTTTGCTTTTATTAAAGCATTATCTATAGCAGAGTCTCCATTTTCTTCTATATCTAATTCAATATTCACATCTTTCAAAGATAATACTTCTATTCCTTTTTCATATAGCCCTTTACTAAATCTTTTTGACTTAGATTCATTACCAGTTGCAAATAATATTTGTTTCATTATAAACTATCCTTTCTATTTTTTTACTTTATATATAGTCTTACGATATAAAAATCCTCTATTATGTCCTGCTATTAAATCAATAGTTTTTTTATCAAAATTAACAAAACTAGTAATAAGTTTTTTATATTCTAAACTACTATAATTACCTTGCATAATTATTCCATAGTCAATATTATTAGAAACAAGTTCTAAATAAATATTACTAAGATTAATTCTTTTATTATAGAAAAAAGTAGTACCATTATCATCCTCTTTAACTAAAAATTCTTGTTTAGATATAGGTTCTTTTATAATAAGTTCTTTCTTACCTTTTATAGACTTATTAGCAAAATAACTAGTCAAAAGTTTTCTTTTACTCATTGCCACACTAGGATTACCAAGAAGTAATACAAATAAACTACTCTTAGTATTATTTCTAATATTAAGTATTTCCTCTTTAGTAATTTCATTAGATAAATAAGCACTGCTTACACCTAAATTATAATATAAATTAATAGTGTCACTATTCATAACCATATGTGTTTGATTAAAAATTAAATTTATATTTATATTATTTTCTTTAACAAGATTAACAACTGCCAAATCATAGAAAAAAACACCATCAACTTTTAAGTCTTCCAGCTTTTTTAAAGTAAATAATAACATATTTAATTCTTTATTAAATATCAATTTATTAATAATAACATAACACTTTTTTTTAGTTCTAGATTTATATTCTTGTATTTCATCTAAAGAAAAATATTTAAAATAATCCACACTAAAATCTTTTAACGGAAAAATAATTCCATCTAACCCACAATTCAAATAATCTATATAGTTATTATCTTTAATAACACCCAATAATTTCATAGCATCACGCTCTTTCCACCTGTATTTTATCACAATAAAATATAATAGAAAAGCACCATTTAAAATAAAAAGAGCCGATTGGAGAATGTGGAAGGAAAATCGGTTATTTTTCCTTTTTAATACTGAAAAATTATTTTATAGTATAAATAGTTTTAGTTTTATGATAAACTACATATAGAGGTGATGATGTGTGAAAAAAATATTTTGGCTATTTCCTATTTTAATTTTATGCATTTGTGGATGTAACAATGAAGATGCGACTAATAATTTAAAACACTATACTTTACAAGATAAAGATACTACCTCTGCTTTATATTTTTATACTAACACTAGTACTAATCAAACAGAAACATATATAGTAACTGATATAACACCAAATAATAGCGAAGAAATAAGAAATGCTTTATTTTATGAATTTGATGATAATGATTATATTATGTTAGATGAATTTAGTTCTTGTAATAACCCTACTGATTATAAAAATCAAAATCATAATTATTTTTCTGATAATAAACTATATATTACAAGATGTTCCGGTGGTATAGTATTAGAATATACATTAGATGGAACTAATACTCAAAAGAAAGATTTATCAAATATAGTTAATTTACAAAATGCAACTGTTAAAGATGTTAAAGATGGGTATGTATTTTTTGAAGGGAAAGATAGTTCAAGAAATACTAAAATTGTAAAATGTTCACAAAAGTCTTATGATTGTGAAACAGTAAAAAATGAAAATTAAGTAAATATAAATATGAAGGCATCACAAGTTTATCTAATCTTATTATTAATAGACATTTCTTTATTTCTTATATTATTTAATACTTTATTAACAGGAAAAGAAGATTATGGTTATTTAAATAACGGTTATGCAATGTTATATGAAAGAAGTTTTGATACAAAATATACAGATGAACTTCAAGAAATAGTATCAAATACTCTAAATAATACTAATCTATTAAAATTAAAAAGTATAAAAGAAATAAATATTATATTAGGAATTAATTATAATGACTATGTATTTAAAATGTTATTATATTTTAATGTTCCAACAAGTATAGGTAAAAAACTAGAACAAGAATTATTAGAAAAAGGTTTCCAATATAAAACTTATAATAATGATAACTATTTAATAGTGAATAATAACTGTATACAAATAAGCAATAACTATAAAAAAATAATAATCAACAAATCTATTACTGGAAAATATCATCCCCAAAAGTTTTATTATAATATATATACAGATGATTTAGATAAATATATATATAAACTTAATGAGGAGTATAGAATATCCTTACGTAATAAAAGCAATTTTGATAAAAAGATTTTATCAAAATAAAAAAATTTAGATGGTATTAATGTTGAAGAGACTTCTTATAAAGAATATCATATAAATAATATTTAATACTAGAACTATGGAGAGATATAAT
>CALVRG010000068.1 GCA_944358505.1 uncultured Bacilli bacterium
CTTATCAAAGAAATCATTTTACTCGTTCCTTTTATAGAAAACGGAATATCAAACATCTTAAAAATATCTTTTAATAAATAAGTATAACTACTATCTATACCTGCTAAATAAATTTTTTTATAACTAACGCCCATTCTATTAAGCTCTCTAATTTTCAATGCTGTAGCAAATAATTCATCTTTTAAAGAATGATATTTATAAACTTTATCAATATTTAACTTGCTATCAATATTTAAATAAATTGCACCTATATCATCAAGCATATCCTTTTGATACCGATCAAGCATACTATATCCTATAATATATATTTTTTTTGTTTTCAAATAATCTCTATATCCATTATCAAATATTAAATAGTTATTACTTTTTAAATCAAAATACAAATCTTTTAATTTCTTTAATTTTGTTTCTTTATAATCTTTATTAATATCAATCTTATATATGTTATTAAGCATTAATTTTAAAACATCTATATTTTCATTAGTTTTATCCAAAAGATATAATAAGGCCTCTTTCCTTATATCAAAAAAATAATGTCTTTCTAACTCTTCTAAACTAACAAAAGTAATATTATAAATTTTATTCATTAATGATAACTTTTCCAATAATTTAATTTTTAAACTATTAGGAACAATATAAAAGGAATTATCAGTAAATTCAAAATTCATTTTACCTCCTATAACTAAAGAAAGAAGTCTTACATCTTCTTTCTTTAACATAACTAATACCTAAATAAATACAACCTTTATTAACAATATTATATCTTATAGACTTAAATTTGTGAAGTAAAAGATAAAATACAACAAAAAAAAGTAAAAGACAAATCTTTTACTTTAAAAATTAACGTTTTACATATTGCTTAGAAGAATGTGCTTCATTAGCTGTTTTATCTTTAGAACGAGATAATCCTAAATAATTTTCTCTTTCAAGATTAGCTTTTAATGTTTTCAAAGTATCTAAAGAAAGACTATTAATAGAATTTATATCAAAGTTTTGTGGAATTTCATCTCTTTTTTTAGAACCATTTATTCTATGAAGTTCATACAATTGGAAACTATTAATATTTAAAAGACAATTTTCATCTTCTAAATCAGCACTATTCAAAATTTCTTCATTCTTTTTCAAAAATTCATTCTTTTCTATATCTTTTATATTTGAAACAGTTTTTGCATCAACAGCAAGAGTACCAAAAGTAGCAGCTCCACAAGTACCAATTAAACCATATAAAAGTTCCATTGGTAAAGCTAAATCATATAAATTAGCAATTCCTAAAAAAGCACCACCAGCAATTGTACAAAGCCCAGATGTTAAAGCTAACATAATAAATTTACGACTCTTATTTTTTAAACTATTTAACTTTCCTTTATTTACATCATGTTGTTTCCACATAATTTTAAGTAACTTTTCCCTATTTTTAGGAATATTAGGACATTTTGTTTTAGATCCATTAGACATATGAACATCGATAACCTTATTATCTTTATCTCCTTGAGAACTTGAACCACCATAACTCTTGTCTTTCACTACATCAAAATGAGTTATATAAAAATTACTTTTTTTATCTACCTTTCTTATTGGTTTCATTATATTTTTTCCCCCTTCATTTCTACGTGACATATAATAACACATAAAATTAAAAAAGTCAAGAAAAAATTTAAAAAGTGTAAAAATCACACTATAACTACCTAAAATAATATTTTTATTATTCCAACATAAACATATAAATATAATAATAAATTTATGACGTATATTTATTCCATAAAAACAAAAAAAGCTTTTATTAAGCTTCTTCTTTTTCAGTCATATCAACAACAGTCTTTCCTTTATAACTACCACATTTAGGACAAACACGATGAGCTTTAATCATTTCACCACATGTAGGACATTTAACCATACCAGGAATTTCTAAAGCATTATGACTTCTACGCATTCTCTTCCTTGTTTTAGATACCTTTCTAAAAGGTACAGCAAACATTTGAATATCTAACTTTAACATATTATCACTCCTTCTCTATCTCATTCAATAAATCTTTAAATGGATTATTAGTATTTTTTTGTAAATCATCTTCACTAATAACTTTCCAACCATCCCCAACTAAATCTTTATAATCAGTAACCTCACTATAACGAATAGGGATCTCTAGTACTATATTTTCCCATAAAATGCTAATAATATCAAGACTAAATTGATCATTTTTTAATTTTTCATAAACATTTTCATTAATTTTAAAAGAAAATGGATACTCAACAGGCTCTAAAGTAATAGAATCATCTATAGTCATTGTTCCTTCACACAAAATATCAAGTAATAAATTTTCATCACTAGGATATGTTATTCTACCATCTACTTTTATTTTAGATAAACCAATTATTTCAGTCTTAGAATAATAAGATTCTGGTATTTCAAATAATTTATCCAAAATAATATTTGATACATTGCCATCTAATAAATCTTTAATGAACATAAATCACCATCTCTTAAAAAGTACTAAAAACAAAAGAAAAACCATACTGCATATCACAGACATATTCTCTTTTACAACATAACTTCGTTCATAAATACAAGCAATATCATCAGCAATATTAACTATCCAACTTTCAAGATATCTTGGAAGTTGTTTTCCAAAAGGAAACATATGAGATGAAATAATATCCTTTTCCAAATCGTTTAAATCAAAGTAAACCATAGAATTCTTCAAAGCTATTTGAGGATGATTAACTAACATATGTGTTTTTCTCTCATCATAAGTATCTAGAAAAAAATCATGTAAAATTGCCCCTCTAGTTGTTGATTTATAATCTAAATGACATAATTTAGTTAACCTATACGAATAATAAGCTACTCTCATCATATGATCATAACGATTCATTCCATGATGAACACAATCTTTAGTTTTTTGATACTCACTATTACTTATAATTGGCATTATTATATTATTAAACTCTTCATTAGGATAAAAAGATTTCATTAAAACACCACTTTCTTCCTTTAGTCAACCACTGACCATTCTATCACATTTTACTCATTTTATCAAGTTATGAAATTTTATACCTAAAAAAATCAAAATTTACATAATAACCAGTTTTTAAACAAAAAGCATATCTATAAAGACATACTTACATTTCACATATTCTTAAACTCATAATAAAATAACTAACTCTAGCTTAACTCAGCTTTAACTTTTTTTACACTTTTTTTAATATCAGTTTTAAAAAATCGATAACTAGCAGATATTAATATATAAATAGGTAAAGCAACTATAATTCCTAAAAAGCCTCCCACTGTGCCACCTATAGAAACCATCATAATTGTAATTAATGGATTTATATTATTAGTTTTACCATAAACTTTAGGAGAAATTAAATATCCATCTATTTGCGGAAATATTAAACAAATAATTAAAGTGGCAATAAAAAGATTAGGACTAATAACCGAAGCAGTTAAAAGAGCCAATAAATTTGTAACCAAACCACCAAAATATGGTATTACAGTAGTAAAAGATGCCAAAACACCAAATAAAAACCAGTTAGGATGACCAACAACAAAGAAAATTATAGAATATTCAAAAAATTGAATAATCATAAATAAAAGTAGACCTTTTAAATAGTTACTTAACTCTATATCCAACGCTTTAACATAATAATAATACTTGTTTTTAATCTGTTTTAAAAATCTAGAAACAGATAGTCTAATATTATCCATATAAGCTAAAAAATAAATAGTAACAACAAAAGTAATAATTATTTTTCCAATAATGGAAGCTGTTTTACCTACTATATCAATAGATCCATCCTTTAAAAAATTACCTATACCATTTATAACATTTTCTAAATAAACTCCGCTTTTATCCCCAATAAAATCTAAATTTATATTAAACTTATTACCTATATCTTCTATAACTTTACCAAAATTATTAGCAAAAGTAATAAGTTGATTATATAAAAGGGGCAATGTTATAAGTAGTAAAGTAACAATAATAAAAGTAACAACTAAAACAACTATAGTAACAGCAAGTGATTTTCTTATTCCTTTAGATACAAGATGATTAACTATAGGATTTAAAGCATAAGAAATAGCAAAAGCTATAATAAAAGGCATACAAATACTAATAATTGATGAAAATATATTATACCATGTCCCTATATTAGTAACTAATATATATAAAAGCCCCATTAAAATTAAAAAATTCAATAATTTGTAATTAATTCTATTTCTATACATAATTATCTCTCCAACATAACCGTAGTAGGTCCAATATTAGTTAAAGTAATCTCCATATTAGCTCCAAAAATTCCAGTTTTACAACAAACATATTCACTTAAACACTTATTGAAATAATCATATAAAAGTTTTGCTTTATCACCATTCATTGCTTTAATATAACTCGGCCTATTACCTTTAGAAGTATCTGCATATAAAGTAAATTGAGATATAGATAAAATAGCACCCTTACTCTCCAATATTGATAAATTCATTACACCATTTGTATCAGGAAATATTCTTAAATTTACTATTTTATTAACCATTTTTAAAATAATATCTTTATTATCAGTATCAGTAAAACCAACTAACAGCATTAAGCCTTCATCTATTTCTCCAACTATTTTTCCATTCACTTTACAATTAGCATTTCTACACCTTTGAACTAAAACTCTCATTGCATTAGCCTTTCTACACTTGTAATATATGATAAATTATTTAAATCTAGTAATAATTTTGTTAAATGCTCTTTATCATTTACAACTACTTCCATTTCATAAGTAGCATATTCTTCCCTAGAAATTGTTTTCACACTCGAAATATTAACAGATATTTTAATAGTTGTCTGAATAATATCAGCAAGCTTATTTTCTATAGTATTTGTTCTAATTATTAAATCACTATAATATTTATTAGTAGGCTTATCATCCCAAGACACTTTAATACATCTATCATCCATACTAGCAAGATTACGGCAAGCACTTCTATGAATACTAATACCATTTCCCCTTGTAATATAGCCGACAATATCATCACCATATACAGGTTTACAACATGAAGCAAAACTTACCTTAATTTTATCTATTCCATCTATAATTATATCTGAAGCACTATCATTAACTTTAACAATATTTTTTAAAAGTTTAGGCTTTTCTTCTTCTTTTTCACCAAAATTTACATTTATTATATTATTTGGTGTATGTTTAGAATTACCAACATTATAATATAAATCATCCAAACTATCTAATTTTAAATTTTTATAAACTTTTTTTAATTTATCTTCCTGATAGAAATCATCAAGAGAAATTTTTCTCTTTTTAAGTTCTTTTTCTAAATAAACTTTACCACGCTCTATTAATACTTCTTTTTCATTTTTACTAAAATAACTTTTTATTTTATTACGTGCTCCTGTAGTTTTAACAATATTTAACCACTCTTTTGATGGATGAGCACTTTTATTAGTATTAATTTTTATAATGTCATTACTTTTCAATTCATAATCCAAACTAACTATACTACCATTTACAATGGCACCAACTGTTGTCTCGCCCACTTTACTATGAACTTTATATGCAAAATCAAGTGGTGTTGCACCTCGAGGTAATTCAATAACATCACCCTTAGGTGTAAATACATAAATATTATTATTTAATACTTCTTCCTTAACAGAAGTAACAAATTCTTCGCTGCTCATTTTATCATTAGATAGTTCCATAATTTCTTTAAAAAATTGAAGTTTTTGAGTTGTCGCAGATTGTAAATTAGCTGTTTTATTACTACCACCGTTTTCTTTATAAGCCCAATGAGAAGCAATACCATTTTCTGCAATTTCATCCATTTCATAAGTCCTAATTTGAATTTCAAATAAATAACCATCTATACCAAATACAGTTGTATGTAAAGATTGGTACATATTTGGCTTTGGCATTGCTATATAATCTTTAAATCTTTTAGGTAATGGCCTAAACTTAGAATGAATAAGTCCTAAAACAAGATAACAATCCTGTTCAGTATCAACTAAAATACGAAGAGCAAGCAAATCATAAATATCACTAAATTTTTTCCCTTTATCAAGTTTATTATAAATGCTATAAATACTTTTAGCTCTACCTTTAATCTTATGAGGAATATGACGTTCATTTAAAAGTTCTGTAACCTCTTCTTGCATTTCATAAACTGTTGTATCACGTTCAGCTTTAGTTTTATTAAGTTTATCTGCAATATCATAGAAAACTGTTGGTTTTAAATAACGAAGTGATAGATCTTCTAATTCACTCTTTATTTTATGAATACCTAAATGATGAGCAAGAGGAGCAAATATTTCTAAAACCTCTTTAGACTTTTTCTTTTGTTTTTCAATTGGCGTAGCCCAAAGAGTTCTCATATTATGAAGCCTATCTGCAAGCTTAACAATTATAACTCTAACATCTTCACTCATACCTACAATTATTTTTCTATAATACTCTACTAAATATTCATTATCAGTAGAAAAATGTAGTCTTCCAAGTTTTGTAACACCATCTACTAATTTATAAACTGTTAAGCCAAACTTCTCTTTAAACTCCTCTATATTAACATCACAATCTTCAATTACATCATGTAATAAAGCAGCAATTAAACATTCACTATCAGAATATATAGAAGTTAAAATCAAAGCAACATTCAAAGGATGGGTAATATACTCCTCTCCACTTTTTCTATATTGTCCCTTATGTTTTTCTTTTGCATAATAATAAGCATCCAATATTTTTTCACGTTCCTTAGGATTCTTAATGTATTCATCAACTTTATCCATAAAATCATCAATTGTTATTAAATCCTTTTTCACAAGTTATCACCATCCTTTATTTTATAATTAATCATTTATACCTATAATAGTTTTTTCACTTTTTTCACTTATTTTCTTTTTCTTCTTATTTTGTTTATTTTTACTAGCAAAAAACACAAATATATATCCCGCCATCATTAGTGATGAATAAGTACCAGCAATAAGTCCAACAATCATTGCCATATTAAAAGTTAAAATTTCTTTACTTCCCATAACTAATAAAGCAATAACAGGCAATAATGTTGTAAGAGATGTATAAATACTTCTTGACAAAGTTTCTTTTATACTTATATTAACAATCTCTTTTATCTCTTCTTTAGAAAATATATCTTTATCCTTCTTTTTTATATTTTCTCTAACTCTATCAAAAGTAACTATGGTATTATTAATAGAATAACCAATAATAGCAAGAATTGCAGCAATAAACATAGAATTTACTTCTACCCTAAATAAAACAATACATGCTATCATCATAAATACATCATGAATTAAACAAATTACTGAAGAAATACCATAACTAAACTTAAATCTTATAGAAATATATATAATTATTCCAATTAAAGATATAAGAATAGAAAATATTGCATTTTTAATTAAATCTTGTTTAACAGCATTAGAAACAACCCCAATATCAGCACTAGTATCATATTTTTCTAAAAAATAATTTTCTACTTCAGCTATTTGATCTTTATTTAATTGATCATTAATTAAAATATTAGTTTCACTATTAGATATATCAATACTAGATTTATCTAATTTTAGCTCATCTAAAGCTAAATTCAATTCTTTTTCACTAAGTTCTGTTGTAGCCAAAGTAATATCACTACCAGCTTTAAAATCTATACCAAGATTCATTCCTTTAAATGTAAACATCACAACTGATGATAATATTATAACAAGACTAAATGCCGCAAAAAATTTAGACAAGCCCAAATAATTATATAAAGTCTTTTTCTCCTTAACCTTAACAGAATCATCTTTAATTCCGATAAAGAAATTTAATTTATCATCAAAAAATTTAGTTTTTACAAACATCTTCATTAAAACTCTTGTAATAAATACCATAGTAAACATTGTTACAATAATATTAATAATTAACATTGTAGCAAATCCTTTAACACTACTTTCACCAAAATAAAACATAATAATAGCAACTAATAATGTTGTAAGATTTGCATCTAATATTGCTGTAAAACTTGCTTTACTACCATTCTTATAAGCAGTATCTAAGCTTCTTCCTTTTCTTAACTCTTCCCTTATTCTAGAATAAGTTAAAACGTTAGCATCAACAGCCATACCTATACCTAAAATTAAAGCTGCAATTCCAGGAAGTGTTAAAACACCACCTATAAGCCAAAATGAAGCAAATACAAATAAAGTATATAGCAATATAGAAACTGCCGAAATAACACCAGCAAAATTATAAATAGCAATTAATAATATAATAATCGCAATAACGCCAACAATTCCAGCATACATAGTCATAGTAAGAGTAGCATCGCCAAAACTTGCTCCCACTGTCTTACTAGATATTTCAGTTAATTTGCAAGGAAGAGAGCCAGAATTAATTAAATCAACTAATTCTGTTGCTTCATCCTCCGTAAAGTTACCTTGAATTATAACATCACTAGCAAAACCCTCTGACACAGTAGCAGCACTTATACAATTACTTTCACTACTACCACATAAACTAGATTCATTTGCATAAGAATCTGTCATTTCATTATAATCAAGCCAAATAACTATAACATTATTCTCATAATCCTTAACAGCATTGGTAACTTTATAAAAAGTATCCCTATCACTAACTGCTAAACTAACTGCAGGCCTTCCATTAGAATCAGTAGTTAACTTAGCACCACCAGCCTTCAAAACATCACTAGTCATAAGTAAATTATCTTCACTATCACGAAAAGTTAAAGTTGCAACTGTAGACAAAGTATTTCTTGCTTCTTCTTGATTAGTAATACCAGCAAGTTTAACTCTTATCTTATCATCACCTTCTAAAATAATTTCAGGCTCACTAACCCCCAAAGTATCAATTCTTTTAAGTAAACTCTTATAAGTAGAATTTAACTTTTCTTTAGTCATTTTACTACCATCAACAGGACTAACTTGATAAAGTATCTCAAATCCACCCTGCAAATCAAGACCAAATTTTAATGACTTAAATAATGGTACCACCAAAAAGCATACAATTACAGCTATAGCTACTAATAATATGCTTTTAAATAACATACTTCTTTTAGGAGCAGTCATTTTTTGCTTTGTTTTAGTTTTCTTTTCTTTCTTCATGTAACAACACCTCTCATATAATTTCTAAATTATCATGTCTAGTAGCAAGTGTATCTTTAAGATATTTATCTAATACTTTATTATCGCAATTTAAAATATCACTAACTATATCATTTAATTCTAAATTATGAGCTTTAGTCCACTTAGTTAAAATTAAATAATTCCAAATATCATTTTTATGAATATAACGATACCCTAAACGATCAAGTTCACTTTTCTTAGCATCTAAAGCCGGTTCTATCATTTTATATAGCTCCTCTTTACTATTAAAAGTAAAATCCATAAGATCACCTTCCTACAAAACTAATACTATTATAGCATAAGCTCTAAAAAAATGAAGAAAAACTCTCAAAATATTAAAAAGTCATAATTTTTTAATTATGACAAAAATTATAAATAACAAAGTTTCTACTCTTTTACATAATTACATTTACTACATTTAATTTTATTATCATTAATTATAAGCATCTCTGAACATTCCGGACATTTTTCACCTATTGGCTTATCCCAAAAAGCTTCTTTACATTTTGGAAAATTACTACATCCATAAAATATCTTACCTCGTCTTGTCTTTCTTTCTAATATCTTTCCATTACACTTAATACAATCGCATACTTCAACTACTTTTTTCTCTTCCTTTTTTATATATTTACATTCAGGATAATTACTACAAGCAACAAATTCACCATAACGACCCGTTCTTTTAACTAAAGCGCTACCACATTCTGGACATTTTTCTCCTGTTTCTTCAGCCTCTTTTCTTTCCATATCACTAAATGCTTTCTTAACTCTTGGCTCAAACAAATCATAAAATTCTTTTAAGACTTCATTCCATACCAATTTACCATCAGCAATCTCATCAAGCTCATCTTCCATATCCTTAGTATATTTAACATTTATAATATCACTAAAAAATTCCTGTAATTTATCTGTAGTTTCAAAACCGATTTTTGTTGGTACAAATTTTTTGTCTTCTACTTTTACATAATCTCTTTCTTTAATAGTATCAATAGTTTTAGCATAAGTAGAAGGTCTACCAATACCAAGTTCTTCCATTTCTCTAATAAGTTTTGCTTCACTATATCTTGCAGGTGGTTTAGTAAAATGTTGTTCACTAATCAAGTCACTTGCTTCATAATTATTTCCCTCTATTAAACTAGGTATAATTTTATCTTCATTTTTTTCATAATCACTATATATTCTTAAATAACCATCAAAAGTTAATACACTGCCAGTCGCTTTAAATAAATAATCATTATTATTAAAAATTAAAGTAGTTTGATCCATTAAAGCATCAGACATAAGTGATGCCAAAGCTCTTTTATAAATTAAACTATATAATTTAAACTCATCATTAGATAAATATTGTTTTACTTTTAATGGTTCTCTTAAAATACTTGTGGGTCTTATGCCTTCATGAGCATCTTGAACATTATCAGTTTTTTTTGTATGTTTTGTATAACCTATATATTTTTTCCCAAAATTATCCTCTATATAACGAAAAGCACTACCCACAAATTCATCTGAAAGACGAATCGAGTCTGTTCTCATATATGTAATAAGACCTACAGTTTCATTTTCAAGATCTACTCCTTCATACAATTTTTGAGCAATAGACATAGTCTTCTTTGCCGAAAATCCAAGTTTCGTAACAGCTTCTTGTTGAAGCGTAGAAGTTATAAAAGGTGCACGGCTTGCTTTTTTACGTTTCTTTTTCTCTATACTGCTTAAATTATATTTATCACCCAAAGCACTTAAAATTTTCTTAACATCATTTTCATCATGAAGTTTTAATTCGTCATCCTTATATTTAAACAAACTAGCTTCAGTATCCTCAATAATAGCAGTTATAGTAAAATATTCTTCAGGCACAAACGATTCTATTTCTCTTTCTCTATCTACTATAAGTTTTAAAACTACACTCTGAACTCTTCCAGCACTCTTTGCCTTTATTTTAGCCTGTAATAATTTAGATAATCTAAAACCAATAATACGATCTAAAATTCTTCTTGTTTCCTGACTTTTAACAAGATTATCATCAATTTTAGTAGGAAGCTTAATTGCATCAAGAACTTTATCTTTAGTTATTTCATGAAATAAAACTCTATCATAATCTTTCTCTTTGATATTTAAAGTCTCTTTCAAATGCCATGATATTGCTTCTCCCTCACGATCAGGGTCGGTTGCAAGAATTATATGAGCAGCATCTTTTACATCTTTTTTTAAAGAAGCAATTATTTTTTTCTTACCTTTTAATGGCACATAATTAGGCTTAAAACCATCCTCTATTGAAACACCAAGGCCCAAAGGACCACTAGTTGCTAAATCTCTAATATGTCCTTGACTGGCTACTACTTTATAATTACTACCTAAATACTTCTCGATTGTTTTACTTTTACTTGGACTTTCCACAATAACTAAATTTTTAGACATTATATTCCTTCTTTCATACAAACTTATACATTACAATTATTACTTTGTCAATAACAACTAATCTTTAATACTTTCTAAATATTCTATAACAGGTCCATAACTTCTTCTGTGCTCATCTATTATTCCATACTTTTTAATAGCTTCTAAATGCTTTTTAGTAGGATATCCTTTATTATTTTTAAAATCATACATTGGATACTTTAAATCAAGTTCATTTAACAATCTATCCCTAGTTACCTTAGCAATAACAGATGCTGCTGATATTGTAATAGATTTTAAATCTCCCTTAATAATAGAAGTTGTAGGGACATTTATATCTAATTTCATTGCATCAATTAAAACATGATCTATTTTACAGGAACAATTTTTAATTGCTTCCTTCATCGCTAATTTAGTAGCTTCATATATATTTACCTCATCAATTGCTTCCCTATCAATTATACCTACTCCTATACCTAAAGCCTGTTCCATAATTAAATCATAAAAAATATCTCTTTTCTTTTCACTCAACTTTTTAGAGTCTGTAAGTCCATTTAAACTAAATTTTTTTGGTAAAACGACACAAGCTGCTACAACAGGACCAACTAATGGACCACGCCCAACTTCATCAACCCCTGCAATAAAGTTTAATCCATTACTTATTAACTTTCTTTCAAAATAATAATTGTCATTTAAACATATTTTCATTTCAAGATCTTTAATTAGTTTTTTATCACTTAAATTATTAGTATTTTTTTCTAATTCATAACAAGACTCTAAATTCATAAATTTATAATCGTTAATTTCTATAATGTTTTTTTCATCGTAAAAAATACAATTAACATCAAAAGTACCATTGTATTTAATTAAAGAATTATATTTTATTTTAGTAGGCCAATCTAATTTGTCAAAAAAAGTTTTAGAACATGCAATATCAACACCATCTACATTTAAAATTATATCTTGACATACTAAACTAGCTTTACCAATCACAATATATTGATCTTTTGATATACATAATTTATCCAACATATCAAATATTTCATTCTTAGTCATTTTATCACATCTTTTCTTCAATAATTAAAATCATTATTCTTTATATATTATAAACATTATTATAAAAAAAACGGGGACTATTTATAATATATTGATAATTATCTTTATTGGCAACATTTTCATCTAGAAAATTAATTACCATTACAAAACTTTCTAAATCTTCAATTATTATCATAACTTCTTTATTAAAAGATAACTGTTCTGCCATTATTTTTTCGTTTAACATATTAGGAGGAAAAATATAAAAGTCAACATCTATATAACTACTACTATCTTTATTCAAAATAACACCTTTTTTATTAATAGTAAAAACTCTTATAATTTGATACATTAAATTATAATTACTACTGCATAAATATATATTTAATAAAGGAAATTTATCAGTTATTTCTTTTACTGCTTTTACATAATTAAAATTATTTAAAATTACTGTTTTATAATCTTCTATCAACAAAGCTTCATTTAAAGGAATAAAATTAATAATAATTTTTCCTTTGAATTTTTTTAACATAAAAAGCATTTTTTCCAATGTTATTATATCATCAATTAGTTCATCAAAATTACTGTTTTGAAACCTATTAATCATAGTTTCATTTGTAACATTTTTTGAAAAAACTAAAATTTTCTTATCTTTAGTCATAATTATATCTAACATAATACCTGTAAGTTTGTCTAATTTATTAATATATTCTATAAAATCATTTACCTTATATAAATTTGTTTTATGGAAAATTAACATCATAATAAAAAACAATCCTTTCTTCTATAGAATATGTAGAAAGGATAGTTAAATTAACTAAGTTTAACTTTTATTTTATTAGAAACATCTCTCATATCACATCTACCTTTAACTATAGGGGTTATATCTTTCATAACCTTACCCATATCTTTAATAGTAGTAGCATTATTATTCTTTATAACTTCGTCAATAATGCTATTTATTTCCTCATTAGTTAAAGGTTCAGGCAAATATTCCTTTAATATTTTTATTTCTTGATCTATTTCTTCTACTAAATCATTTCTTTTAGCTTTTAAAAACTCTACTTTAGATTCTTCTCTAGATTTTAATTCTTTAGATAAAACATCAATTACTACTTCATCAGTTATTTCTATCTTTTTATCAATTCTTTCTTTATCAATAGCAGATTTTACCATTCTAATAACAGAAAGGCGCACTTTGTCTTTCTCTTTCATAGATTTAACCATATCATTTTTTATCCTATCGAACATATTAAAAACCTCCTATTTTTTTATTAGTTCTTTACTAGTTAAATAATAATTTTTACCATTTTTAGAAAAAGTAAAATTATAAGTATCAATATTAGTACCAAAAATACCATCTAAAATATCTACAGTAATAATAATATTACCATCATCATCTTTGAATGCTTGCTTTAATTTTAAATTTACAGGATCAATTTCAACTTCTTCATTTTTTGTATATATTACATATCCATCAGCTACTGTATCATAAAAAGCATAATGATTTTTATCAACTTCAAAAGAGCCATATTCTATAATAACATCAGGGCCATAAATATTTTTAACTGATTTGTTTAAAGTTTCACTTGGTACAAAAGAAGCAATACCAGTACAACTATAACCATCTGTATTATCAGTAACACTAACTACATCACAATTAATAGATTCAACATCTGAAACATTTTTATAACCATAGTAAAGCATAGTTTTAGGGCTCATAACATCAAGAGATTCAATATCATAATAAGCTATTTTATTATAAAGAGCCACTACTTCTTTATCTTTAACAGAAATACTATTATCATTAGGTTTATATATTTTTTTATAAGCAAATATAATAGCACCTACAAGAAGCTCCAAAATAATAATAGCAACTACAACCTTTATCCAAGTATTATTTTTATTCTTCATTTTTCCTCCTATATTTTTTTCTTTTTAACAAAAAACTTTGTAATATATCCCCAAAATATGATCATTATGACAATATACACCCAGGCAATGATAGTATAAAGTAGCCCATTAGTATAATTTCCTATAATATCTAAAATATTATCAGGAAGATATTTATCTATAACTGCCGCTATATCTGAAAAGCTTATATTGTTTTTAATAAAACTTAAAATTCTCAAAAATATATCTACTATAGCAATGAAATAAACAAAACTTGAAAAACGTCTAAAATAAATAATAACAATTAAAATTAAAACAACTAATACCACTAAATCAATATACATAACCCACCTCTTTATTTTTCAATAAAATATAAATTATATTCTTTTTCTCTACCTAAAGTAGTTTCATCACCATGACCAGGATATAAACAAATGTTTTCATCATAAGCTTTTATTTTTTCTATTGATTTATCCATATCAACACTATTACTAGTTGGTAAATCACACCTACCTACAGTGTCTCTAAAAATAAAATCTCCAACAAACATAGCATTTTCGTCCTTAAAATAAAATGTTACAGAATCACTACTATGTCCAGGCGTAAAAATAGGAATAAATTTAAATGTGCCTACTTCTACTTCTTTTAAATCACTTAAATTACTCTTTTTAAAAATTTTAAGTCTTCTATTCATATTTAAAAAATCACGTAATGCTCCAATATGATCAAAATGAGCATGAGTAACTAAAACCCCTATAATTTTATTTTCTCCAACTAATTCTTTAATTTTTTTACTATCACTACCAGGATCAACAATTAAACAAGTACCATTATTACTTAATACATAACAATTTTCTTCTAATGCCCCTGTTACTATCTTTTTAATCTCCATAAATATCTCCTATCTATACATTAATAGAATAGTAAAAATTAGAGTAATCGTCAAGCAAAAAAATTTTATTTATTTACAAATTTACTAAATTTCTTTAGTAAAATATCAAAAAAAGAACTATATAGTTCTTTTATTCATAATTATTAGCTTTAACTTCCATAAAACTTTGAGGATGAGCACATACTGGACAAACGTCAAGAGCATCCTTACCAACATATACATGTCCACAATTACGACAAATCCAAATTTTATCTTCATCTTTATGGAAAACTCTATCATCTTTAACATTTTTAAGAAGTGTTAAATATCTTTCTTCATGTTCTTTTTCAATTTTAGCTACACTTTCAAATAAGTAAGCAAGACGAGAAAAACCTTCTTCTCTAGCAGTTTCAGCAAAACCTTTATACATATCAGTCCATTCATAGTTTTCACCTGCTGCTGCATCTTCTAAATTAGTCATTGTATCAGGAATATCACCACCATGTAATTCCTTAAACCACATTTTAGCATGCTCCTTCTCATTATTTGCAGTTTCTTCAAAAATAGCTGCTATTTGTTCATAGCCATCTTTTCTAGCTTTAGATGCATTATAAGTATATTTATTACGAGCTTGACTTTCTCCAGCAAATGCTGTCATTAAGTTTTGTTCAGTTTTTGAACCTTTTAATTCCATATTTAATACCTTCCTTCTATAATTTATTTATATTAAAGAGATAAATCTCTTAATATACTACTTCTATCTTTAAACTTAGTATG
>CALVRG010000069.1 GCA_944358505.1 uncultured Bacilli bacterium
TCCGATTTTTTCAGTAATGTAACTTTTAATAGAATCTGTTAGTTCAAAATCCTTTCCTGTAATATTTAAATTCATAAAAATTCTCCTTTCTATTGAACGAGTCTTAAGTAAGTCGTACCGACTTCACTTACATTATATATGGAAAAGTAAAATTTTTCAATAGAAAAGAGAAAAAATAATTACACCATATAAATTCCTAAGAAAGATAAAATTAAGTAAACACCATAGAAGATTCCTTCAATAACCATAAATCTCTTAAAAGACTTGAAATCTTCACTTTCTTTATACAAAAACTTAATAGCAAAATAAGTTAATACAATACTAATAGCAATACAAAAATAAGTTATAGGGTTTGTAATATAATAAGCTTTATCTGAAACCAGATTAATAAGCGAAATAAAGCTTGCAAAGATAATAGGTATTTTACAAACAATACTTGATGTTATAGTATTGGTTAAACTACATTTTTCATCTTTATTAGGTGCCATACAATAAATAATCAGAGCTAAAAAGCCTACCGAAATTATAGGAATAGTTAAATCTCTAACAGCTGATAAAAAGATATATAACCCGTTGTTAGAATATACATTGCCAAAAAGTGCATGGAAAAACATAATTAGCACCCACACAAGAAGCATAATAATAGCCGTATTAAAAAATAAGTTGTGCTTAGAATCACTTATGTTTTTTAAGGTTTTAATTGGGTTACTAAAAAAGGAAGAAAAGAAATTCTTACAGTTTTGAGTTCCATCTTTAAAATCCACTTTTGTAAATTCATCATTAGAAGAATTATTTGAATCGTTTTCCATAAGACATCTCCTTATACATAAATTTATTAAAATATATGTGTAAGGTTTAAAAATATGAATAAGAAATATAATGGGACAATCAAAAAAATTAAAATAATAAAAAACAAATAAAAAAGAAGATATAAATTTTTAATATGTAAATTTATATCTCCCCACATTTTGATTGTAACCATTTTAATTAAATAAAATGGTATTATTTGTCTTCTTTATCTTTTTTAGACAACTTTTTGTTTATTTCAGTTGTATTTCTGCAAATAACAAGTAGTAATAAAGAAAATTCATATATAAGTCTTGCTACAACATTTCCTATAATTAAAGTTCCTAGGAAAGCCCAGAAATTAACTCCTATTAGTGCAAATGAAGAAAGTGTTATGTATAAAGCAACTATTAAATATGTGATTTTTAACAAAGCTTCCATAAACATTTTCTTAAATGATAAGAAATCATAAAGCCATCCAACAAATCCTTTGAATTTTCCTTCATTTTTCTTGCTTAAAAATAAGAAGTAAATTAATATTCCACCAACAACAGCAAGTATTATAGATACTATAAGCCAAATAGATGAATTTACTGCGTCAGAAGAACTTAATAAACTTCTTGAATAACTTGATGAATACATAATAAATCCTCCCCTTAATAATATTTTATGACATAATAATAGCATATTCGACAATATTCGTCAAGAAGTAAATCACATAGAACGTCAATAGTTGTGTCACTATGGACGAACACTGTGTCATAATGTTGAAAAAATTAGGTAATAACTTGTTAAATTATAACTTTTGTGATAGTATTATTATAAATAAAACCTTAAAAATAAATATGTCATAAAAATATTTAAGGAGAGAAAAGTTATGATAAAAAAATTACCTTATGGAATAAGTGATTATGAAAGAATAGTAAAGGATAATTATTATTATGTAGATAAAACAAAATACATAGAAAAATTAGAAGACTTGCCACAACCATATATAACATTCTTAAGACCAAGAAAGTTTGGAAAAACTTTATTTACAAGTACATTAGAAAACTATTATGACATAAAGAAGAAAGATAAATTTGAACAATTGTATAAAGAAACATATATAGGTAAACATCCTACACCATTAAAAAATAGCTATCATATATTAAGATTTAATTTTTCAGGAATAGATACCTCTACTGTAGATACAACAATAAATGGATTTAAAAGAGAAGTAGGTTCTTCTATAAAATTATTTGTACAAAAATATGGACTTGACTTTTATGTGAATATGGAAGACGAAGCAGAAAACATATTAGACAATCTAATAAAATCTTTTATAGTGCAGAAGTCAAATGATAAAATTTATGTAATTATAGATGAATACGACCACTTTGCAAATGAACTGCTTGGTTTTGACGCTGACCAATTCAAAACTTTGGTTTCAAAAAATGGAAAAGTGAGAAAATGGTATGAAATATTAAAAAAAGGAACAGAAACAGTAATAGATAGAATATTTATAACTGGTGTAGCTCCAATAACATTAGATAGTCTAACTTCAGGTTTTAATATTGGAACAGATATAACTAGGGATGAAGAATTTAATGAGATGTTAGGATTCACTGAAGCAGAACTTGTAGAATTAATGAACGCTCAAAAAATTTCTAAAGAAAAGGAAGCAGAAATGCTACCAATTATGAAGGAAAATTATGATGGATATAAATTTTCTATAAATGGTAAAGAGAAAATATATAACTCAACAATGTGCTTATATTTTTTAAGTAATTATACAAGATTAGAAAAGCTACCGGAAAGCTTAGTTGATATAAACATAGCAAGTGATTATAGTAAAATAGGAAAAATGTTAGACTTATGCAAAGGAGAAAAGCGTGCAGAAATAATAGAGAAAACAGTTTCAGGTGAAGGTATACTTTCTGAAATAACACAAAAATTCAACCCAGCAATGGAATTTACCGATATGGATTTAGTATCTATGCTTTATTACTTGGGATACTTAACAATAGTTAAAGAAGAACTTGGAATGCCCGAGCTAAAAGTACCCAATAAAGTAATGAGAGAAATATACTCAGATTACTTTATTAAATTGATAGATGATGAAGCACAAATGAGTATAGACAATGACGAATATACTGAAATATTAAGACAATTAGCATTAGAAGGAAAAATAGACAAAATAGTAGAAATATTGCAAAAATATTTAAAGAATCTGTCAAACAGAGATTATCAAAGATTTGATGAAAAATACGTAAAACTTATTTTTTATTGTATTTCAATGAACTTGAAGCTATATACAGTAAAATCAGAGTTAGAAGTGCAAAGAGAATACCCGGACATACTATTAGTACCAAGGGACAGAAGCAAAGGATATAATAGCATAATGGTAGAATTTAAGTATTTAAAAAAAGGAGAAGAAAACAAATTAAAAGAAAAACAAAAAGAGGCGAAAGAGCAAATATTTAAGTATAGCAACTATAATGAAATAAAAGATATTGAAAAATTGCATAGATACACGATAACTGCTGTAAATGATAAA
>CALVRG010000070.1 GCA_944358505.1 uncultured Bacilli bacterium
TTTCTGATAGTGAATTTGAAAAAGTTGGGTGTAATGTTGTTTCTTTTGATGAGGTATTAAAGCAAGATATAATTTGTGATCCTAAAATTGGAGATGCTAATTATTTAGATAAATTAAAAGAAAAACAAATTATTTTTGGATGGGTGCATGCTGTTAAAAATAAAAAGTTAACAGATTTATTATTAAACAAAAAAATAACTGTTATTGCTTTTGAAGATATGTTTTATAAAAATAGGCATATTTTTTATAAGAATAATATTTTAGCAGGAGAAGCGGCTTGTTATAATGCAATTAATTATTTAGGAAGACTTCCTGATAATCTAAATGCTGTTATTATAGGGAATGGTAATACTGCTCATGGTGCATATAAGGCTTTATCAAAATTAGGAGTTAGTGTAGATATATACACAAGAGATTTAGAGGAATTATTAAGGGAGAATTTATATAAATATGATTTAATCGTTAATTGTGTTTTGTGGGATGTAAAAAGAAGGGACCATATAATATACCGAGAAGATATTAAAAAAATGAAAAAAGGTAGTATGATTATTGATGTGAGTTGTGATGAAAAAGGTGCGATAGAGACTAGTCATCCTACAACTATAGATAATCCTATATATTTAGTAGATAATATTATTCATTATGCAGTAGATCATACACCAAGTATATTCTATCAAACATTTAGTCTAGAGTGTTCTAAAACCATAACTGAATATATAAATGATTTAGTTTTGGAGAAAGATAATGAAGTTTTGAAAAATGCTACAATTATTGGAAATGGAAAAATTTTAGATCAAAAAATAAAAATTTATCAGAGAAGGAGTTAATTTATGGATATTTATGAAAGTAAATTTAGAAATTTTATTCCAAGTAGTTTCTTTATTAAACATTATTATTATAAATTTATGGGAAAAAAATTAAATTTGCATAATCCAAAAACTTTTCAAGAAAAACTCAATTGGTTAAAATTGAATTATTATGTTCCTATTATGTCTCAAGTAGTAGATAAGTATGCTGTTAGAAGTTACGTTAAAGACAGGATTGGTAAAAAGTATTTAATTCCTTTAATTGGTGTATATGATAAATTTGATGATATTGATTTTAATAAATTGCCAAATCAGTTTGTTATGAAATGTAATCATGATAGTGGTAGTTATATTATTTGTGAAGATAAAAATAAGTTAGATATAAATGCTGCTAAAGAAAAGATTAATTATCATATGTCTAAAAATTATTATTATCAATGGAGAGAAAAGCCTTATAAGAAAGTAAATCCTAAAATAATTATTGAAAAATATATGTGTGATAAGGCAACTAATAGTTTTGATGATTACAAATTTATGTGTTTTGATGGGATTGTGGATAGTGTTATGGTTTGCACCGATAGGAAAAGTGGACATACTAAGTTTAGATTTTTTGATAGGGATTGGAATTTAAAGAAATATAATAAGTCCTCTTTAAATGATGCTCCTAATACTTATTATCCTAAACCTAAACGGATAAAAGAAATGTTTGAAATAGCATCTAAATTGTCAGAGGGATTTCCTTTTGTGAGAGTTGATTTGTATTGTGCTAATAATAAAATATATTTTGGGGAATTAACCTTTTTTCCACAAGCAGGTTGGGATCCTAATATTGTAGAAGAGGCAGATAAATTATTAGGTGATAAATTAAATATAAAGAAAAAATAAATTACTAGTTTTTGATTGGTAAAATATGTCAAGTTTTTTCTTTTCACTTTTCAGTAGTTTGATTTGATGTTATACTCATATTGATGTAAAGAGGGGATGTTGATGAGTAATAAGACTTCTAAGAAAAGAAAAAAGAAAAAATATAGTACAAGAATTGAGAAAAATAAAAATATATACTATAAAAACAATTCTGTACTATCTAAAAAAGATAATAAAAAACAGTTATTAGTATTAATATTAGTAGTTAGTATAGTTTTAAACAGTGTTTTATTACTAGTAATTAATAGTAAAAATAGTTCTATCAATAAATTAAATAATAGTTTAAAAGAAGAAAAGAGCAGTTATGATAAAGAAATAAAAACTATGACAGATAATTATAATAACTATTTATTTTTAGGCGATTCAATTACGGAATTCTATGATTTAGATAAATATTTTCCTAACATGCCGGTTGTGAATAGTGGAATATCAGGTAATACTACAGAAGATATTTTAAATGATATGAAAAATAGAGTTTACAATTATAATCCATCCAAGATTTTTCTTTTAATAGGGACTAATGATTTAAGAGATGAAAAAAGTGTGGATGAAGTAGTTGATAATATAAAGAAAATAATAGAGGAAATTAAGATAAATAGAAAAGGAGCCGAAGTGTATTTAGAGAGTATTTATCCTGTTAATGAAAAAATCAATAAAAAGGTAGTTGAGTTAAGAAATAATCCAGATATTAATGAAATAAATGATAAAATAAAAAAATATGCTGAAGAAGAAAATATAACATATATTGATTTGCACAAAAAGTTAATTAATGATGAGGGGGACCTAGATAAAAAATATACAAAAGACGGTTTGCATTTAAATGAAGAGGGGTATAAAGTTGTTACAGAAGAATTAATGAAATATTTGAAATAGTATGTAGATTTTATGGTAAAGTATTTGTTATAATTATAATAACAAAAAAGGTTGGAGGTATTTGTTTTATGAAAAAGTTTGGATATGTTATAGTACTTGTTTTATCAATTTTAATTTTTAAAACATTTTATCAAGTAAATGCATCACAATTTACTACAATGCTAGAAATAGATAGTCCATATAGTAATCAACCAGTAATGGGAGAATTACATTTTAGAGGATGGGTAATGAGTGAAGATGAAAATCATAAAGTAAGAATATTAATAGATGGAAAAGAAATAGAAGATGATTTAATAAAAAGAG
>CALVRG010000071.1 GCA_944358505.1 uncultured Bacilli bacterium
TAATTCATCCAATTGCTATTGAAAAAGGTACTAAGTTCTCTATCCGTGAAGGTGGACGTACTGTAGGTGCTGGTGTTGTTTCTGAAATCGAAGGATAATTATTATAAAATTAAAAGAGGCTGTTAGGCTTCTTTTTTTTGATTTTTTATGTTATATTATTATTGGTGTTTGTTATGAAAAAAAAAGATATTATTTTAAGTATTTTAGGTATAATTTTTCTTATAGTTATTGCTTTTTTTATTGCTAGTTTTATTCATGATAATAATCTAACAGATAATGCTAATAAAAAAGAAACCGAAAGTATAAATAAAGAAGAATCTATTGTTGATGGTGTAAAAATACCTTTTAAAACTTATAGAGTTGATCAAAAGTTTTTTTTAAATGTTCCATCTGATTTTGAAAAATTAGATCTTGATAGTCTTAATCAAAAATATAATTATAGTGAAAGACCTGGTTTGGTTTTTGAAAGCAATGATGATTTAAAACATGTACTTGTTACAAATACTAATGAGACAATGACCGATGAAGATTTAAATTCTTATCTTAATTCTAAAGTTTCTAGTATTACTAATATGGAAATTTTAGATAATAAAACATATAATAAATATAATAAAACCTTTGCTAAATTAATAGTAATTGATGATAAAACATATTATAATTTTAGGTTTTTTACTATTGAAAACAAGTTAGTTACAGTGGAGTTTAATATCTCACTTGATATTTATAAAAAGTGGGAAAGTGTTATTAATGAAGTAATGGATAGTATTTGTTTTAATGAAGAAGATATAAAAAAATATTCTAATGAATAGAATATTTTTATTTTTTATCTTTGTTTAGGTTTTTATATAGATTATATGGTAGAGAACTTATAATTAATTCGAATTCTCCTATATATTCTGTAACTAAAGAATTAAAACCTAATTTCATTTCATTTAATCCACTATATTTTGTTATTTTGTTAAATTCACCACTTATTCCATTAAGATTTATATATTTGAAACTTTTATTTTTATAGTCATTTATCATTTTCCATTTGATAAGATAATTTGTATTTAATGTTTTAAATTCTTGATTAAATCCTTCTATAATTAGATAACATACATTATCATAACATAGGTTTAAAGATGTTCCTATTATTAATCCTTCAGGATTATCTTTTAAAAGTTTAGTTGCCCATACTAAGTTTTTTTTGTATATATTTACTAATTTATCAGATTCCATTTTCTGATTAATTAGTTTCTTTTTATTATTGATATTTGTTGTAGTTTGAATTTTATTGGCAAATTCGTTATTTATTTCAATCTCTTTTTCATATTGTATTCTACTAGTGATTACAAAAGTTTCTGTATTTAACTTGGCAAAATATAGATCAATTTTATTTTCAAAATTATTATACAAATCTATGTAATAACTTAGTGGTTTGTCATATTTCTTTTTTATTAGTTCATAAAATATATTTAAATTTTCTTTATTTCCTTTATATATTTCAATACCACTTCTAATAGCTTTTTTAATTTTGTGTTTTACTCTTTTTTCGAAGTTTTGATATATATCTTTAATATCTTTATCTAGTGTTATAATTGCTTCAAATCTTGGCTTTTTATTTTCAAAAAACAAATTTGGTCCTAAATAATTGTATCCAGCTGCTTTTAAATTTTCTAAAACTATGTTTCCTTCATTATTAATACTCATTATTTTTCCGTTATTGTTTCTTATATTTACTGGTAGATATGGATCAATTGTAATCGACATAAATCCTTGTTTGCCTAGCAATTTTTTTAACTTTGTCGTAAATTCATTTAAATTCTCTATATTTGTATACTCAAATAAAAATCCTCTTGGTGCATAGGCTATTTTATAATTCATAAAGACTTCTTTATATATTAGTAGAGATGCTCCTATTAAATTTTCATTATTGTCAATGATACCTATATAATGAATATCATAACCATAATTTTTAATAGTGTTACCATATGCTGATGTTTGATAATAATTTCTATATTTATGTGTATTTGCGAATTTGTCAAAAGTATTTTTATCTAAAGTTATTATTTTCATAAACTTCAACCTTTCTTGTCATATATAATTATATCAGGATATTAATTAGTTTTCAATTAAGGGTTTTATTATTTCCAATATTTAGTATAATGTTATTGGAGGAGTTTCTATGTTTGAAAATAAAAAAATATTAATATTAGGTATGGCTCGCAGTGGTTATGAAGCTTGTAAGTGTTTAAGTAAATATAATAATACTATTATTTTAAATGATGGTGGTAGTAGGGATAAACAAGATAAGTTTAAAGTTGCCGAGTTAGAAAAATTGGGTATTACTTTAATATTTGATAGTCATCCTGATGATTTGTTAGATGATAGCTTTGATTATATTATTAAAAATCCCGGTATTTCTAATAATCATAAATATATTATTAAAGCGAAAGAATTAGGTATTCCTGTTATTAATGAAGCCGAAATGGCTTATAGATTATTGCCTAATGATATTACTTTAATTGGTATTACTGGTACTAATGGAAAAACTACAACTACTACTCTTACTTATGAAATGATTAAAAGGAGTGGTAAAAGGGTTCATCTTGCTGGTAATATAGGTTTTCCCTTATGTAGTTTTTTAGAAAAACTTCAAAGTGGAGATATTATTGTAATGGAGGTTTCTTGTCAACAGTTAGCTAATATGAAGGATTTTAGACCTCATATTGCTTTAATGACTAATTTGTCAGAAGCTCATATAGATTTTTTTGGTAGTTATGAGAAATATAAAAATGTTAAGCTAAAGTTATTTGCAAATCAAACTGAAGATGATGTTGCCATCTTGAATATTGAAAATAATGATGTTATGAAGGGTACTGCTAATATTTTAAGTAATGTTAAATATTTTTCTTCAAAAAGAGAAATTAATGGTGCATATTTAAAAAATAATGAACTTTATTATTATGATGAATTTATTATGAATCGCGATGACTTTATATTAAAAGGTAATCATAATGTTGAGAATGCTCTTGGTGCTATTATGATTGCTAAAGAAGTTGGGGTTAATACTCTTGATATCGTTAATGTTTTGAAAACTTTTACTGGTGTTAGACATAGATTAGAATTTATTGATTGTGTTAATGGTGTTAGTTATTATAATGATACAGAAGCTACTAATACTAAATGTACTCAAATAGCTTTATCTTCTTTTGATAAGAATGTTATTTTGATACTTGGCGGTCTTGAACGTGGGCAAAATTTTCATGATTTAGACAATTTTCTTTCACCAGTTAAAGAGATTATTGGAATTGGTCAATGTAGAGAAAGAGTAAAGTCTTATGGAGAAGAAAGTGGTGTAAAAACTACTATTTATGAATATTTAAGTGATGCGATGAATCATATATTTAATTGTGCAGTTAATGGTGATGTTGTGTTACTTAGTCCTGCCTCTGCTTCATGGGATCAATATAAGCAATGTGAAGATAGAGGGGATGAATTTAGAGATATAGTGAAGGAAATGAAAATAAGTAAATAATGTTTAATTATTTATGAAAAATATACAAAAAACATACTTAATTTATTTAGATAGTGATATAATAGTTGTGTTTGGAAAGGATGATATTGATGAATATAAAAAATATTGTAGGTAGGGAAATTCTTGATTCAAGAGGTAATCCTACTGTTGAAGTTGATGTTATACTTGATAATGGTATAATGGGAAGAGCTTGTGTTCCAAGTGGTGCTTCTACAGGTGAACGTGAAGCTTTAGAAATGAGAGATGGTGATAAGTCACGTTTTAATGGTAAAGGAGTATTAAATGCAGTTAATAATGTTAATACTATTTTACGTGATAATTTAATCGGTATGGACGTTAGTAAACAAAAGGAAATAGATTATAAAATGTTAGAGTTAGATGGTACTAAGACTAAAAGTAAAATCGGTGCTAATGCTATACTTGGTGTTTCTATGGCTTGTTTAAAGGCTGCAGCTATTGCTAATGGAAAAAAACTATATGAGTATGTTGGTAGTGGTAAAACTTTACCTGTTCCTATGATGAATATTATTAATGGAGGAGCTCATGCTGATAATTCTTTAGATTTTCAAGAGTATATGATTATTCCTCAAAGAGATACTATTCATGAGCGAGTTAGAGTAGGTGCTGAAGTATTTCATGCTTTAAAGTCTGTTTTAAATGAAAAAGGATATGCAACTAGTGTTGGTGATGAAGGTGGGTTTGCTCCTAATTTAA
>CALVRG010000072.1 GCA_944358505.1 uncultured Bacilli bacterium
TTTACAGAAGAAGATATTAGAAAGAAAATACCTGATATTATTGAATTTTCAGAACTTGGAGACTTTATATATAAGCCTGTTAGAACTTATTCAAGTGGTATGTATTCTAAATTGGCTTTTTCGATAACGGCAATTTTGGAAACGGATATTATGTTAATTGATGAAGTTTTAAGTGTTGGAGATATGCATTTTAGAGAAAAAAGTGGTAAGAAAATGCAAGAAATTATTAAAGATGAAAATAAGACAGTGTTAATTGTTTCACACAGTATGGGGACTATTAAAGGGTTATGTGATGAAGTTATATGGATAAATGATGGAGAGTTAATGGAAAGAGGAGACACTGAGACGGTTACTAAGCACTATGAAGAATTTATGAAGAGCTTAGATAATAAATAGGGGATAGAAAGGAAGATATATAATGAAGAGATTTTTTGCTAATATTAAGAAATATTATAAATATGCTGTATATCAGGCTAAAGCAGAACTAAAATCAGAAATTGTTAATTCATATTTGAATTGGATGTGGTGGTTTTTAGATCCTATCTGCTATATGTTAATATATACATTTATCGTAGAAGTTGTATTTAGAACCAGTGAGCCTTATTTTCCTGTCTTTGTATTCTTAGGATTAACGGCATGGGATTTGTTTAATCGTATTGTCATGGGAAGTGTAAAAACAGTAAAAAATAATGTTGGAATTATTAATAAAGTTTATGTTCCAAAGTATGTATTTCTTTTTTCTAAGTCCCTGGTATTTTTGTTTAAGTATTTAATTTCATTTATCATAACAGTTGTTCTTATGATCATATTCCAAGTTCCTGTAACATGGCAAGTGTTAAATTTCCCTTTAATACTAATATGTTTATATACGGTTGCTTTTGGATGTGGAACGATATTATTACATTTTGGAGTTTTTGTCGAAGATTTATCAAATATTACCAATATATTATTTAGATTATTATTCTATTTTTCAGGTATCTTTTACAATATTTCGACAAGAATACCTAAACCTTTTAGTTCAATTATGTTAATTGGTAATCCAATCGCATTTTGCATTAATCAAATTAGAAAAATATTTATCTATGGAACAGCACCTAATTATATTGGTTTACTATTATGGTTTTTAGTAGGTGTAGGACTTACCGCAATTGGGGTTAAACTTATTAATAAGTATGAAAGTAGTTATGCCAAGGTAGTTTAGGAGTAATAGATATTTGAAATAAGTAAATGGCATTATCTTGATTTATATTTAATATTTTATCTGATAATGCTTTTTTGATAAATTTAGAGGAGGTTACTATGAAAAATAAATTATTAAGTTTAATGCTTTATATATTTACGTTTTTATTTTTGTTGTTTCCTACTTCATATGGAATATCAGATTTAAAAGTATTAATCTTTTTTGCTATAATATTATTATTGATATTATTTCTTTATAAAAAAGTAAAAATATTTAAAAAAATTCATATTAATAATAAGCTTTATCCATGGATAATTTTACTATTAGCTTTGATTAGTAGGGTTATGATTGTTTTTCTATTTAATACGCATATTGAACAGGTTTCTGACTTTGCTCGAGCTCTTAATGTTTCTAATACACTTGATTTTTCAAATGAATATTACCGAGTTTTCACGCATTGGATATTATATCCTGTAATGATACATGGTGTTTATATGATATTTGGCTCTTCACAATTGGTAGCACTTTTGGTAAATGCTATATTATTGACGATTGCAGCTTTATTAGTATATAAAGTATCATCATTATTGTTTAAAAATAAGACTTTTGGCTTTGTTTCTGCTTTAATTTATATTTTTTGGCCATCTAGTATTTTATATACATTAATTTTTACACAAGAACATATATGTTCAGTCCTATTGTTATTTGTTTTATATTTATTTTTAAAATTAGAAGATAATAGTAATTTAAAGTTAAATAAAGGGAAGATTATTGCTTTGATTGGGATAGGAATATGTTTGGGATTAAGTACTTTCTTTAAGAATTTTGCTCCAGTATTTTTGATTGCTTTTGTAATATATTATTTTCTTGTTGCTTTTAAAGAAAAAAATATAAAAAAATATACGGTTGTTAAATTAATATCTATTGGGTTAATTGTTATATGTTTTAGTTTAACTAAAAGTATAGTTTTTCTAGAAATAGATAATTTAGTGGGGGGAAAAGTTGCAAGGAATATAATTCCATGTTATTTAAATGTAGGTTTAAGTAATGATGGAACATATGATTATGATACATATTATGAATATATTAATGCTTTTATAGATAATAATTATGATTATGATAAGGCAAACGATGAAATAATGAATATAGTAAAAAGTGATATACTAGATGGTACTTCAGCAATATATAATGAGGATTTTTTTGATAATAAGGCTAGGATAATTGTTGGTAATGATCAATCAAAGATTATTTTGGTTATTAGTTCAATTAATGCTAAAGATTCAATGGCTATTAATAATTTTATTGAGAATCAATATATGGATTTTAATGATTATTATTATATTGTTTTGATAGCATTAATGGCTTTAGGGCTAGTTATTATGAATAAAAATAAGGATTTAAAATTATTTTTGTTGTATTTAGTATTATTTGGTAGTTTATTATTATTGTTATTAATTGAAGCTCAAAATAGATATACATATGCTATTCAACCACTTCTATGTATTTTGGCTACGGGTGGATTATTCTATCTTATTAAATTATTAAGGAGGAAAGATAATGGTAAAATACTTGAAGTTAATAAGAGTTAAACATTGGATAAAAAATTTTCTTATTTTTCTTCCTTTGATATTTAGTAAAAATATTAATATTGCTAATATTATATTAGTAATATTGGGATTCATTAGTTTTTCTTTAGCTTCTTCGGCAATTTATATTATTAATGATATTAAAGATAAGGAAAAAGATAGTAAACATCCAACGAAAAAGAATAGACCTATTGCATCTGGTGCTATATCAGTTAATAATGCATTATTAGTAATGGTTATATTATTGTTAATGACTATAGGTATTCTTATTTATTTAAGTTTAGATAATTATTTTATTAGTTTATATATAATTGATTATATTTTATTAAATATAATGTACAGTATGAAATTAAAAAATATACCTTTATTAGATGTGACAATATTAGCTTTAGGTTTTTTAATTAGAGTATTATACGGAGGTGCTTTAATTAATGTTGAAGTTTCATCATGGTTATTTTTAACAGTATTATCTATTTCTTTTTACTTAGGACTTGGAAAAAGAAGAAATGAATTAAAAGTACAAGAAAAAGTTGGTAATACAAGAAATGTTTTAAAATACTATAATAAAGAATTTTTGGATAAAAATATGTATATGTGTTTATGTATGACTATTATTTTTTATTCATTGTGGTGTCAAGATTTGAATTATGAATATATTATGTGGACAGTTCCACTTGTGATATTAATATGTATGAAGTATTCATTAAATATCGAGTCTAATAGTTCAGGCGATCCGGTAGAAGTTGTTTTTAAAGATAAAGTATTAATTGTCCTTGGTTTAGTATATGCCTTATCTTTAATTATTATTTTATATGTAATTTAGGTGATATGATGTTTAATTTATATGATTTTGATAAAACAATTTATGATGGTGATTCTAGTGTTGATTTTTTCTTATTTAGTCTTAGGAAAAAGAAAATTATTGTTAAATATGTTCCTAAGGTTATATTAGCTTTTTTTAAGTATAAGACTAAAAATATATCTAAAGAAGAAATGAAAGAAATATTTTTTTCATTTTTGATTGAGATAGATGATATAGATAGTCATGTTAAAGTTTTTTGGGATACTCATGGTAATAAGATTAAAAGATGGTATTTAGAAAGTAATCATCATAAAGATATTATTATTACTGCTTCACCAGAGTTTTTAATTGCACCAATGGGAAAGAAATTAGGAGTAAAGGACGTTATTGCTACTAAAGTGGATAAATTGAATGGTAATTTTTTAAGTAAAAATTGTTATGGTGAAGAAAAAGTTAAAAGATTATATGATAAATATTCTAAAATTAGTATTAGTAATGCATATTCTGATAGTTATTCTGATATGCCAATGTTAAAATTGGCTAAACATAAATATATTGTTAAAAAGAATAAAATTAAAGAAATTTTTTAGGGAGGGCAATTATGATTAAAGTAATGACTGTTTTTGGAACGAGACCAGAAGCGATTAAAATGGCTCCATTAGTTAAGGAGTTAAAGAAAAGAGAAAATATTACGTGTATTGTATGTGTGACAGCTCAACATAGAGAGATGTTAGATCAGGTCTTAGATGTATTTGATATTGTACCTGATTATGATTTAAATATTATGAAGCAAGGACAGAGCCTTGCGGATATTACAACGAGAGCTTTAATAGGGTTAGAAGAGGTTATTAAAAAGGAAAAACCAGATATTGTCTTAGTTCATGGCGATACAACGACGACTTTTGCGGGAGCACTTGCGGCTTATTATAATCATGTTGACATTGGTCATGTAGAAGCAGGTCTTAGAACTTGGGATAAATATTCACCTTATCCAGAAGAGATGAATAGGCAGATGGTCGATAGGGTTACGGATATGTATTTTGCTCCAACGGAAATTAGTAAAGATAATTTGCTCAAGGAAAATATTGATGTAAGTAAAATATATGTTACTGGTAATACGGCAATTGATGCGATGGCAACGACAGTGAAAAATGATTATTATCATGAAATATTTGATTGGATTGGTAATGATAGAATGATATTGTTAACAGCACATCGTAGGGAGAATTTAGGTGACCCTATGCGACATATTTTTAGGGCTATTAAAAGAATTGTATTAGAATATGATAATGTTAAGGTTGTTTATCCAATTCATATGAATCCAAAAGTTAGAGAAGTAGCTAAAGAAGTATTTGGTGATATGGATAAAGTTAAATTAACCCCTCCATTAG
>CALVRG010000073.1 GCA_944358505.1 uncultured Bacilli bacterium
AAATTAACCCTCCTTATTAAACATTTCTATCTAATAATTTGGGTTTATTTCACTAGCAATCTCTCAAAATTATAAAATAAATTAATAATAAATCTAATCACTATTCAAAAAATAATCTATAATTCCATTATAAATTCCCCATGCTAATTTATCTTGATATTCATCTGTCTGTAATTCTTTTTCCTCTTCAGGATTAGATAAAAATCCACATTCTACAATTGAAATAGGAATTTCAACATGTTCTACGATATATACATTTTCTATTCCTAAAGCCACTCTTTTATTTTCTTTTTGTATAGCTTCATTCAAATTATCTTGCAAACTATTAGCCAATTCCTTGCTATCTTCACTATTATTTTTATAGAAACATTGCCATCCATAATATTGGGATTGCGGTATTTTATTTAAATGTATCGATACAAATATATCTGCAGATGATTCATTTCCTATTTTTACTCGATTTTTTATATCAGATACTTTCTTTTCTCTTAATGTATCTTTATCTATATCATATATTGCATTGTCATCTGATCTAGTTAATATTACTGTACAACCACTTTGTTCCAGCAAATTTTGCAATTTTAATGCTATCCTTAAATTAATCTGTGCCTCAGAAGTTCCATTTGTACTTTCTGCTCCTTCATCAGGAGTTCCATGCCCAGCATCAATAACAATTACTTTATCCGAAACTGGAGTAGATACTACTGGAACATTTTCACTTTCTAATTTTGCAATTTGATATTCAAACGTAAAAACACCAACAATTATAATTATTAATATTAAACTAATCCTTTTTCTATTTAGTACTATCATAAGATTTCCTCCGCACTATAAAAAACTCTTAATAACATTATATTAAGAGCTTTACACTTTATTCTTATTAACTATATAAATTAAGATATAAAAATAAAAAATTGCAAACATATATATCTACAATTTTTCTAATTTATAATAAATTTATTTAGGAATTCTTTTATCAATTGCATAACTACTTCCCACAACAGATTTAGCAGCATGTTTAACTTGAGCTCCTACTTCTCCAATTTCCAAAATATTATAAAATCTATGAGGTTCAACAACAACTACTCCTATAGATATTGAAGTTAATGGAAACTGCTCTATAATTCCCTTTCTATTTTCTACTTCTATATATCCTTTTTCACATCTTCAGGTGTAAAAAAAGATAATACTTTATCATCAAAAGTTGCAATAACATCTTGACACAATTTCTCACAATTAGTACCTGGAACTATAGCTATAAAATCATCTCCTCCGATATGTCCTACAAAAGTGCCATCTGCAAAATTTCTATGAACGCAATTTAAAATAACTTCAGATGTAAAAGTTATAATCTGATCACCTTTTAAGAAACCATATACATCATTATATGCTTTAAAATTATCTAGGTCCAAATATAATACACAAAAATCCTCTTTATTTAATAATCTTTTCTTCAATTCAGCATGAATCTGTACATTTCCAGGTAATCCTGTAAGTGGACTAATTCTACGATTTATATTCATTAATCTGTTTAAATTCTTTACAGTATAATATAAATATTTTTCATTTACCGGCTTTTTGATATAATACTCTATTGATTCTTTTAAAATATCTATTCTATGTTTTTTATCTCCATCTGAAGAAACTACAATAACAGGTGTAATACTATTATCATCATCATTTCTAATTTTTTTGCATAAATCTATAACATCTACCTCAATTGCATCTTCATTTATAATTATTATTGCTGGTATATTTTTTAATGCCACATCAATTTGATCAGATTTAACACTAATGAACTTATAATCCGTATCATTCTTAAATAATTCTCTAAATACCAATATTGACGAATCATCATCATCTATTATATAAATTTCCTGTACCATACATATTTCCTCCTCATTTCCTTGTTTTATTAATTTTAAATTTCTCAATTTTTTCATTTAATACTTTACTAATCTCTTTTGAATCAATTGTAGGAAAAGCTTTCTTTAATCTCTTAACTCTTTTATAAAGTCTAATCATTACTATATTTTTTCTTTTATTTAAATCATCAACCATTTTCTGTAAATTAAGCTTTATAGCTGTTTTTCCATCCTCTATTTCTATATTTTTAAGCTCTTCCAATTTTTCTTTTATCTGTTCATTTAATTTATCAATTTTTTCTAAAGTACCACTAATATTTTTAATCTTAATTATACTATTAATTGCATCAATTAACATTATTATAGCAACAAAATAAATGAAAATCTTTAAGTATTGACTATTTAATAAGACTATCTTGCTACTTATAAATGGATGAATATACTTTATAAAGAGTATCCCTAATATTCCCCAATAAATAGAATTAGTTAAACATATCCTACCATGAATATTAAACTTATGATCTGAATAATCCCAATATTTAGTATGAAAAACTTTTTCTAGAAAATATCCAACTATATATTCCCAAAAAGTCAAGATAAAAAAAGAAACTGTAAATAATAAAAACAAATTGCTTTTAAATCCATCCAAAAGGATTATCATTATCAAAGCACCAACACCATAAATAGGGCAAAATGGTCCTTTTAAAAATCCAGTATTAATCAATTTCTTTTCGCATATACTTCTAAAAATAGACTCTAAAACCCAACCTAATATTGAATATATTATAAAATAAGTTAACATGTAAAAAAATTGATTATCCATTTTACCCTTCTATCCTATTTAGTACATTTTGTTCTTCTACTTGCTTGTATTCCACTTGCATTAGTTACTGTAATATCCATTATATTATCACTATTCTCACTAATATTTATAGTGAATGTAAACTCTGTTCCAGATAATTCTTGATAAACAGTTTGATTTGGATCTTCATTCATAACTATAGTAACATCTTCCAATCCAACCTCATCAGTTAAAGTTACAATATATTTAGTATAGTCTTCGTTAGTAGTTATATCAATTTTTGGTTCAGCTACTCCTTCAACTTCTTGAACTTTAGTTTCTGTCTTGTTATCTACATCTACAATAACAACAGTTAATGTATGTAATCCTCTCCTTGGTTGTATCTCTTGTGAAAAACTTGTATTATTAATATCTACTGTAGTTTCATCTTCTTCATCCCATCTATACGTCATATATGCTATTTGTTTATCTCCATCATATTTAATATTAATATTTCCGTTATCCAAAGCTTCTATTTGTATATTACTATCTAAATCATATTGTTCACTATAAGTATTTTTTCCACCAAGTATATCTGTTACTTCTATATTTAAAATATTAGAACCTGTAGGAATATATATTTGTTGTTCTATATATTTTTTGCCATCACCATTTATAGTATTTTGTTGTTCATTATTCCAATAATAAACAATCTTATCAATATCATTTTCACCAATAACTTTTAAAGTAAGAGTTGACTCATCTACCTTTTCAACTGTTATAGTTGGTATTGAATTCGCAGTAATCTCTTGTCCCATACTCTTATATAAAGCATATGAAGATGTTCCTATCATAAAAATTCCAAAAAATAATAAAACAACACTAAAAAACTTAGCTACTGATCTAATATCAGCTGCCCCTTTGTTATTCTTTGTTTTTCCTTTATGACTAGGCATCCCTGTTGAGAGTATCTGATTCATATTTTTCACCTCTTCTTACAAATCAAAAAAATTATATCATACGATTTTTTTATTGTAAAGATTTTTTTTAATAAGTTAATAACAAAAAATAGAAGAATATTAAAATATCCTTCTATCTTATCCTAAGATTATAAAACAAATCTCTTTATTAATACAATTCCTCCACCTATTGTTAGTAATACTGTAAATCCTAATACATAATATATTCTTGCTTGACCTGTTGATATTGATAATAACACTTCTGCATCATCTATATCATCTTCTCCTTCTTTCTTGTTGTCTGGTGTTGAGTCTATATCTGGATATCCTTTATCATTATAATCTT
>CALVRG010000074.1 GCA_944358505.1 uncultured Bacilli bacterium
ATAAACCATTCCAAAGATATCACATTTAAAATATAAAAGATACACTTTTGTCTCAAATGATTAATTTTAAGTATCAAAAACATCAAAATCAAAAGATATAAAACAAAAAGAAAAATTAAAACTTCATAAGAGTTACTTAAAGCAAACTGTATTTAATCCTTAAATATATTGAGTTATACTTAAAAAGTAGTGAGGTAGTATATGAAAGAAAAGTTTATTAATTCATCCATAAACTTAGTATGTAGATATCAAGAATGTGATGATTTAAAACTAAAAAGATTAAGATACGGATTAGAAGGAATGTACAGTCTAATTGTAAAAATAAGCATTGTAATATTAATTTCGATATTTACCCAAACAATAATAGAAACACTACTATTAATTGCCTTCTATACCGGAATTAGAACTTTTAGTTTTGGATGGCATGCCAAAAGCAATATTACTTGTTGGATCACAACCATCACGTTATATAATGGACTACCTTTTTTAATCAAATATACAACTATTCCAAATATAGTAGGATACATTACTTTAGGAATAGGTATAATAAGCATGATTTTATGGGCACCAGCTGACACACCAAGAAGACCATTAATAAGAAAAAAACAAAGAAGAAAAGCAAAAATAGTGTCAATTTTAGTTATAATAATATATACAGTAATCTACATATTAACAGACTTAATGATTATTAAAAATGCAATTTCCTATGGTTTATTAATGCAAATAATATTCATAAACCCCTTAACTTACAAATTAACAAAAACACCATTTAATAATTATAAAAATTATAAGAAGAAAAATGAATAGTGGTTTAAATTTAATAATATAGATTTAAACAAATTTAGTAGTAAAGGAGGTAGAAAAAATGTTAGAAATGTTAGCAGGATTATTAAGTGGAGCTGCATCACTATCAGTTGGACAAGCTCGTACTTTATGGTTAGTTTGGGATGAGCCAACTTGCCCAGAAGAATTATTATAATAACAACTAACCACGTCAAAAAGTTGTGGTTTTCTCCTAGCCTATAAGGCTACTTTATTAGCCAGCATACATTTGGATGCTGGCTTTAACTTCGTTCAAGCCCAGGCACTGACTACTTTTTGAGACCCTTAAAAGGGGGTTGACATATTCTTTCTTTGCTAATTTATCTTACACCATCTTTGTTCTCTTATAGGCTTTAATATATTTTTGTATATCACCTCATAATTTATAATAAATTACTTCTCTTTTATATTTTAAGATAAATACTATTTGATACTTTCACATATACTTTGTATGTACTAAACTTTTAGCCATAAAGCACCTCTCCTTTCGTGTTTATAATTTGGTTTGAACACCTCATTATAACACAGATATGCCTTATGTTTTCTATAAGTTTCGAACACCCACCCACATAGCAGATGGTTTTTTATTTTAATGTTCCATTAACATCTTAAATGCTAATTAAAAAGCAGCAATAATAAACAAGATTTATCGTTCTTTTTTAATTTAAATTATTTTTTACCGCCACCAACTTAGCTACAAACATATTATTTATAATTTTAACATCCCCAGAAACTTCATTACTTCTTAAAATAGTAAACAACCCAAAACCTCTATTACGACCTTTAGTTGAATACGACATTTTTCCTAAAGAATCAATATCTATACTATCCCGAAAGCTATTTTTAACTTCAACTACTACCTTATCATCTTCCAAATACATATTAATAATAACAACTTTATCAATGCTAAGTACACTAGCCTCTAAAGCATTATCAATCATTAAAATTAATTTCTCTACTAATACATTATAACGTCTAGGTTTTAAAATACTAAAAATATCACAATTTATTTTATTATCCAATTTTATCTCAAGCTTATCTAAATATGGATGAATTTTCTCATAAACAATACCAGTTAAACCATATGGAATATTTTTCAACTGATTTAAAAAATCAACATTATAATTCAATTTACCAATCAATTCATCAATTAAATTTCTAGATTTTTTATTAGATACAGATTTCACTGCTAATAAATTCGCTAACAAATTATGTTTGAACATCCGATTTTCTTCATCCATATTAATATAAAAATTATTATTTTCTTTTAAAGTATTTATCGAAATAACATATTCATAATCCAAAAATTTCATTTTAATAACTGTAATAAAAGCAAGTAAAATAGAAAAAACTGTCAGAAATAACAAAATACCAATCGTAATTGTTTGAATATTAATTGAAAATACAATCGCTGCAAGTAGTGTAAAGAGTGCCAATATAAACAAGATAAAATCATAATATTTAACTTTACAAACATATTTATATAAAAAACTTGTAAATCTTTTAATTACCTTCATATTTCCTAAAATCAAAAAAAGAATAAAAATTATTAAAGAAGGGAGAGTCGTAAAAATATTATCATAAGCATCATAATTAAAAATTAAATATCCCAAAGATAACATTAACATAGTTACAAGATCCAGTATCATTCCATACACCCAAATAATTAAAATATAAAAAACAAATTTCATCCTAGGCAACGGATTTATAAGATAATACACGAAAGGAAAATAGAAAAAGTAAGAAATTACACTAATATAATTTATATTAAAATACTTAATAAGTGTTAAGAATAGAACACCTAATAAATATACTAAGCAAACTTTAAAGTCAACCTTTTTATTAGCATCAGTTAATTTATAATAAAGATAAATAAAGCCAAAAGTAGATATAGAACTTGCCACAAACCATTCTAAAAACTCAATCATTCTCCATCAACTTCTTATTCATTTTAGAAAGTAAATAAACTTTATCACCAGTATCTAAGACAAAATATCCTTCTTTATAATTCTTTTCTTCAACTCTATTCTTATTAACAATACAAGATCTATGACATTGAACAAAACGATCATCTAAATAACTAAGCATATCTTTAATGGGAATAGAAATTTTATAATTATTATTTGGAGTAACAATAACTAATTTTCTTTCATCTTTATCTCTGTATATATACAATATATTTCTATAATAAATATTAAGTTCTATATTATTCGCATCATATTTAAACATCTTATTATCAAAATTTCTTTTAATA